>DOZA01000011.1 GCA_003518245.1 Bacteroidales bacterium
TGGCGGAATTGGTAGACGCGCCAGGTTGAGGGCCTGGTGGCCGCTTTAGGTCGTGCTGGTTCGATTCCAGTCCTGGGTACAAAATGCCAGATACTGATAGCGTGGATTTGAAATCCGCGCTTTTTTTTATATGTTTAAAAAGTGCTAATGAATAAAAAAAATGGTACATGAAAGTACACGACAAAGCCAATCCTTCAAGGTATCTGGCGGATGAGAACCGTTATGATACCATGAAGTACCGCAGATGTGGCAAAAGTGGAATATTACTTCCCCTTATATCGCTTGGATTATGGCATAACTTCGGCTTTATTGATTCAGCCGAAAAAGCGGGAAAGATATCACGTAAAGCATTCGACCTTGGAATAACCCATTTCGACCTGGCCAATAATTACGGTCCACCCTTTGGATCAGCAGAAGAAACATTTGGTATGATACTTAAGAAAGACCTGGGGGTCTACCGCAATGAACTGTTCATCTCAACAAAAGCCGGTTATGATATGTGGGATGGCCCCTATGGCAATTTTGGCTCACGTAAGTATCTTATTACAAGCCTTGATGATAGTCTGAAAAGGATGGGACTTGAATATGTGGATCTTTTCTACCACCACAGACCCGATGCTGATACACCCCTGGAGGAAACCATGCTCGCTCTTGATCATATCGTTAAATCAGGAAAAGCTCTTTACGTAGGAATAAGCAATTATGATGCTGAAAGAACGGCCGATGCAACCAGGATACTGGCCGAGCTCAGAACACCCTTTATAGTGCACCAGGCAAGGTATTCCATGCTTGACAGATGGGTTGAAAAGAGCCTGCTTGACATACTTGAAAAGGAGGGAAAAGGTATGATCGCTTTTTCTCCATTGGCGCAGGGTATGTTAACAGATAAATACCTTGACGGTATACCTGCAAACTCAAGGGCAGGCAGGGGAATGACCTATCTTGAGGCAAAACAGGTAATGCAGAATCTCGAAAGGGTCAGGGCACTTAATAATATGGCTCTTGAGAGAAAACAGAAGCTCAGCCAGATGGCACTGAGCTGGATATTGAAAGATAAAAGAGTAAGTTCGGTACTTGTTGGAGTAAGCTCAGAAGAACAGCTTATTGAAAACATTAATTGTATAGACAGAATTAACTTTTCTGATGAGGAATTGAAGCGTATAGAACAGATATTGAAATAAATATACATAACATAATCTTTTGACCTGGATGATATACAGAGAGTGTTAATCTGTTTATTTTCTATTTTTGTATTATGAAAATTATAGCTGATAGTGGTTCATCAAAAACAAACTGGATAATTGCAGGTGATGAGAAGGGACAGGTAAGCATAGATACCCAGGGCCTTAACCCGAATTTCTCATCATTATCACATATTTCATCGGTAGTAAAAGAGAATATCCTGCCTGCAACAGGAGGTACAGAAGATATAGAAATATTTTTTTATGGCTCAGGCTGCTCTGATAAGAGTCTGTGTGGCAAGATAAAAAAAGCCATTCATATTATATTTCCGCATGCAGAGATAGAAGTTAACACAGACCTGCTGGGAGCTGCCCGAGCCCTACATGGAGATATGGAAGGAATTGCATGTATCCTTGGTACTGGTTCAAATTCATGTTTATACGATGGTAAATCAATCGTCTCCAATATACCTCCCCTGGGCTTTATACTGGGTGATGAAGGCAGCGGCTCTTACCTTGGTAAGCGTTTGCTTTCGGATTTTCTCAAGGGTATAATGCCTGCAGATGTTTCAGAATTGTTCTCAGCAAAATATGATACCGACAAAGACCTTGTGATAAAGAAGGTCTACAGGGGTGAATTTCCAAATAAATATATCGCTAGCTTTGTTGTCTTTCTTAAAGACAATATCAGTAACCCATATTGCTATTCACTTGTTGAAGATGCCTTCATAGATTTTTTAAACCGGAATGTCAGGTATTATGAGAACTTCCACAAACTGGACATAGGATTTACCGGCTCAATAGCATGGTATTTTGAAGAGATATTAAGGAAGGTAATGGCCTCATACGGCCTCAGGACAAAAGAGATTATAAAGGAGCCAGCAGAAAGAATTTTAAAATATCACCTAAGTAAATAATTTAATAAAATGCGTTCAGACAATAATATAACTGAATCTGAATCCTTTTATAAGGATATAGATAAAATGTCGACCCGTGAGATCCTTGAGTATATAAATGATGAAGACAGTAAAATAGTACCCATTATTCGCTCAGTAGTACCTTCAATCGAAAAACTTGTTGGTGAAGTAGTCATACGAATGAAGAAAGGTGGAAGATTATTTTATATTGGTGCAGGCACAAGTGGCAGGCTGGGTATTGTTGATGCATCAGAGATCCCTCCTACTTATGGTTTGGATCATGGATTCGTTATAGGCTTGATAGCCGGAGGTGATGGAGCCATAAGAAAAGCTGTTGAGAAAGCTGAGGATAATGAAGAGTTGGGTTGGAATGACCTTGTTGCATATAATATCGATAAAGAGGATACTGTTGTTGGGATTGCAGCATCAGGACGTACTCCTTATGTTATAGGAGCGCTCAGGAGAGCCCGGGAGAGAGGAATATTAACTGCGTGCATAACCAGCAATCCTAAAACCGATCTGGAAAAACAGTCCGATATACCCATTGTTGTGGTTACAGGACCTGAATTTGTTACTGGCAGCACCAGGATGAAAGCCGGAACAGCTCAGAAACTTATCCTGAATATGCTTACAACTGCCGTAATGATCAAACTGGGCAGAGTCAAGGGGAATAAAATGGTTCATATGCAACTCACAAATCAGAAATTAGTTGAAAGAGGCACTAAAATGATTGTTGAAGAGATGGGTATCGATAGTGAAAAGGCGCGTAATTTATTGCTCCTTCATGGATCAGTAAAAAAAGCTCTTGATGCACTGGGGAAGAATGAAGGCTGAAGCTGAGGCTCCACCTTCGCTGGCGCGAGTCTCCAGACTCGTGCCAAACTATGGCGGACAGGGTGTGGCTGAAGCTGAGGCTCCACCTTCGCTGGCGCCGATCTCCTGATCGGTGCCGGCCACCACGCCTATAGTATTTATTTCTTAGGCTTTCTTTCTATCTTCCTTACAACCATAGAGCGGTCACGTTCTGTAACTCCTTTTTTTCCAACGTAGTCAACCCAGGCAATGTAAGTATTTATCTCATTGGGTATAAGCTGTTCAATCCTTATAAAATCATCATTCTGGTAGCCTCTCAGATCCCAGTTATTATGATGTTCCTCCCATACGTCTACGTAATATACATATGGCCCCAGGTTATAGAATACAACCTTACCATTTGCATTTGTATTTCCTTCAGCCTCCATGTTGGTTTCTACATCCCAATCATCAAGTGTAGGATATAACCGTACATTAGCACCTGGAACAGGATATTCATCATTCCATTCCAGGACTTCAATCTCAAGTATGGTTGGAGCTACAACGGTAATTGTCTTGTATGCCCTGTCGCTTGAACCGGTTTTGCTGTATGCGGTTAATGATACCTCGTATGTTCCTGAAGCAGAATAGCTATGAACAGGATGCACAGCGTCGGAAGCATATCCATCCCCGAAATCCCATTCAAAATCGACTGCATTATATGAATCATTGGTAAAATAAATATCTTCGCCTATATAGGCACGAACTTTATCTGTTGTGAAGAATGCCTCTGGGTATATTTCACATGAACTGAGAATAACCGGGAATATTAATAATATAAAAAGTATCTTTTTCATGACTCTGATATTTTGTTACAACAAATATAAATCAAATAATGTGCCAACGGAATCAACAGGGCAGGAAAAGAATGTTAATTATCTGGTTTAGGGGTTTGGGGGTTGTTAAATTGTTGAGGTTGAATTGTTTAATCGGGTTATCCATTATTCCATTATTGCTCGCTCCCACCAGCCACAATCGCTGGCCACTCGCGAGCTCGCAGGACTCGCTTGCTTTCAGCAACCTCGCCCTGCTCGGTTCCATTATCATCTGTTCCACCTGAACTCAGGTAACATATAATTGTTTTTCAGGACAGGCATTATTACTGTTTTCCTGTGCAAAAATATCATTATCTTTGCAGCTTGGTTATTAAACAGAAAAACAATATGATCAACATAAAATTTCCGGATAATACGGTTAAGAAATTTGATAAGGGTGTAACCAGTCTGGAAGTAGCACACAGCATAAGTCCGGGGCTCGCCAGGCAGGTATATGCCTCCACAGTAAATGGTGAGCTGAGAGATCTTGCCATGCCTATTGTTGAAGATGCAACCGTTGTATTCCATAAATGGGAAGATAAGGAAGCAAAACATACCTTCTGGCATACCAGTGCCCACCTTATGGCTTCAGCCCTGGAAGAATTATACCCGGGGATAAAATTTGGAATAGGTCCATCTATTGAGAATGGCTTTTACTATGATGTCAACCCGGGTGATAGTGTGGTTATAAGTGAGTCGGACCTTCCTGTTATTGAAAACAAGATGAAGGAGCTCTCCCGGCAAAAAAATAAAGTGGAAAGGATAGAGATAAGCAAGGCTGATGCAATGAAGTTTTTCTCAGAGAAGGGAGATGAATACAAAACAGAGCTTATCAGTGAGCTGGAAGATGGTACTATTACACTTTATAAGCTTGGTAATTTCACCGATCTTTGCCGCGGTCCACATCTTCCTGATACTGAAAATATTAAAGCCATAAAATTGCTCAGTGTAGCGGGTGCTTACTGGAAAGGCGATGAGAACAGGAAAATGATGACCAGGATATACGGCATCACTTTCCCAAAACAAAAGCTCCTGGACGAATATCTTGAGATGCTGGAAGAAGCTAAAAAGCGAGACCACCGTAAAATAGGCAAAGAGCTTCAGTTGTTTGCATTTTCTCAGAAAGTAGGCATGGGATTACCCCTGTGGCTTCCAAGGGGTGCTGATTTAAGACAGAGGCTGATTGATTTTCTGACTGCTGAACTTAAACGCAGGGGATACACTATTGTTTCAACTCCCCATATTGGTAATGTCGAATTATATAAGATATCAGGTCATTATGAGAAATACGGGGCTGACTCTTTCCAACCCATGAATACTCCGCAGGAGGGAGAACAGTTTATGCTTAAACCAATGAATTGTCCTCACCACTGTGAATTATATAATGCCTCACCCCATTCTTACAAGGATCTCCCGGTTCGAATGGCTGAATTTGGAACAGTATACAGGTATGAACAGCACGGTGAACTGCACGGGCTTACAAGAGTAAGAAGCTTTACACAGGATGATGCTCATCATTTCTGTGAACCTGATCAGATGGAAG
>DOZA01000276.1 GCA_003518245.1 Bacteroidales bacterium
AGGAAAAAAGCATTGCATCGCGCTGTTTTGTGGCTGCAAAAATTTTATCCGCATCATTCATATACAGTTTCGCACCAATCCATAGGAACTGATCATCATAACCGATCCTTATATCGCTTTTTTCCGAGGGCTGTGAACCAAAGACAGGCTTGTGCATGGTTAAAGGGAATAGATCCAGATCATTCCATGTATGCTCCATGGGTATACCGTCAAAAGTAATGAGCCCTGTAATCCTTTTAATAATAACAGGATCCTCCTGTCCAAAAACTGTCAGGTTAAGGACAATAAATACAACAAACAGGACTGTCCTATTCATATTATTATTTGAAGATATAACATACAACCTTGTCACTTGCCACAGAATGGCAATAAAACATCTTGATTTGGCAGTGTATAGTTAATTACTGGAATTCAAAAATCATTGCCAGCAGCTTATGTTTGACAGCATGTATGTTATTTCTTGAGCAGACTTAAATAGTATGAGCAATGTTGAATTGTATAATTGCCTACCTTACGGGTCCCCACTCGACCAGTATGTCATCATCAAAGATCATGTATGAATTGGTGTATATCCACCTTTCCTGGACATCTGAACCTTTGATAAGTCTGTCAACCCTCAGTGGCTTACCCCAGCTGTCGAAGACCATATCATTCTTCATCCCTTTCCATATCTTGTGATTATAAATAGCTTTTCCTGTTTTGGAACCGTATTTTTCTAAAAGCATCTGTCTCCTGTCAACAGGCTGTTGCTGCTGTATTGCCTTTTGAGCCTGTTCTCCAACATGCAATATTTCACCCTCTGTATTTCTCAGTGTTACTTTCTCAGTTGGTATCCATCCTTCATCCTCACCGTAAATCACTTTAAGGTAATCTTCTTCAACAACAAGCACATCAAGGGTAGTATCAGCCTTGATATAGGCTATGACACTGCTGTTGTTGCCTTTGTCACCAAAGAGCCTTGTAACTGATTTTGTGCTTGCTTTATAATATTGAGCTGATAAGCCGGATGAAACTAATAGTGCTATTGCAAAAAGCACCGTGGTTATAAATATTTTGAATTTCCTCATGATTAATACTATTTGATTTACAGCGCCATAATAAGTTTTATAAAGAATTAATGACCCCTCAGGTAGTCTTGAAACAAAAATTGTACCACGAAGGCAGAGCTTGATTACGGCAACCTCAGGTTCCTCAGTTCCATCATTTTGTATTATCTTTGCAGTCAGGACATTTTTTAGTAACAATAAAAACCTGGAAAATGATAACTGACGACAACAAAAAGTTTGAAACAAGTGAGAACCTTCAGAAAATGGTCCTCAACATAATGTATACAATGAGGGAGAAATATAATAAATATCCTGAGTATAAGACCATTATGATGAATCTAACGACAGTATCAAAGGAGCTCAATGCTATCAGGATAAAAGAGATAACAGGTGAGATGGAATCTCCCGAGACGGACAAGAAGTAGAGAATCAGTATTTCCGGATGATCATAAGGCCATCCCTTACCAGGACTATTAACTGTTCGACCCTTTGATCTTCCTTCACCATGAGGTTAAACCGGCGTATACCTTCTGTCATGGAGTCGTGTTGAGCTGGATCAACCACCTTGCCGTCCCATAAAACGTTATCTGCCAGGATATACCCTCCCTTATTAAGCTTATTTACAGCCAGCTCGTAATATTCAGGGTATTGTCTTTTATCACCATCAATAAAGATAAGGTCAAAAGACATATTCATTTCCTTCATAATATCGAGTGCATCACCTTTATACATTATAATTTTATCTTCCAGCCCTGTTTTTTGTATATACTCCCTGCAGATATCTTCCAGTTCATCATTTATTTCAATGGTATAGAGTCTGCCATCACGTGGCAGGGCCCTGGCCATGCTTATTGCAGAATACCCTGTATATGTTCCTATCTCGAGTATATTTACAGGTTTGATCATCCTTACTAACATTTCCAGCAGTTTACCCTGTATATGACCAGAGATCATATGAGGGTTAATCACAGATGTATATGTCTTCCTGTATAGCTCGTTCAGTATCTTGTCTTCCGGGGAGCTTATCTCGAGTATATATTTCTCCAGATCGATATCCATTACCTGGTATATATTAGTGTTGAAAGCATTTTTTCTGCAAATACTTCATTGGCTATATTGAGCAGGTCGGATGAAGATAACAGATCAATTTTCTTGTACAGTGTTTCAATTGACTCTACCCTGTCAAACAGAAGGATATTTTTTCCCATAGCCAGCATCAGGTTTTCATGGTTTTCCCTGCCCCTTGCTATATTGCCTTTAATCTGGTTTTTAGCTTTCTGAAGTTGAGTGCTTCCCAGCTTCTGCTCGCGTAGCTTTTTAAGTTCTTTCATGGCAATACTGATACTTTTGTCCCGGTTCTTCTCATCTGTACCGAAGTAGATCATAAACACCCCTGTATCGCAATAGGGTACGTAGTTTGATTCGACATTATATGCGAATCCATTTTTCTCCCGGAGTGAGAGGTTGAGTCGTGAATTGAGGCCCTGTCCGCCCAGGATATTATTCAGCAGGAACATTGCCAGTCGACGTTTA
>DOZA01000278.1:0-3270 GCA_003518245.1 Bacteroidales bacterium
TACCACCGGGATAATTTTCTGAATTATAATCAGGCATTCCTGAGCGTGCTCTTACCTGATTAAAATAATAAAGTCCCTCGCCTGTTGGGCCATCATTATATTCACTCAGTGCTTCAGCATAGAGAAGATACAGATCAGCCAGTCTTATTATTGGGTTTACAGGGGTATAAACTATTGAAGGGCTTTCCCCCAATGCTTCATTGACAAATTTACGCACAATGAAATTTGTTTTGAACCCTGCCCATCCACTCAAGTTTGGATTGGATGTTGCAGGGTCAAAATTTACAGGTAATGAATTGTAGTTTTCGCCAAACAGTTTGCCATGCCTGACAATATTTTGTTCAAACCTGTTATCACGATCCTTCCAGTATTCCTGGTCATCATATCCGGCAGCTATACCTGCGGATGATATTACCGGTTGTGTTGGATCATTATCCACATAGCCTTCAATTGGAAATTTCCCATTGATCATCTGATACCTGTCTACATGTCTTAATGTAGGCTGGTATGTAATCTCCGGTTTTTTATACCATCCAATACCATGAGGCCAGTTCATCATATTATGAACATAGAACCATCCTCCTTCAAGATTTGTGGTTTTATATCGTTGATATAATATATGTTCATCTGTAAGGTTTATTGACAGATGATATATATTCTTTCTCTCACCTGATTCATTATAGAGTGCATGACCTGCTGCGCCGGCTGCATTAATAGCGTCCAGACAGGCATCAGCTGCAATTTTCCATCTGTTAGGATCATAAGATCCATATCCCAGAACTTCAGGATGCTCATAGCCTGAAGCATAATCAGGTACGGGCCCGTTGTATAATGGGCTTGCAGCATAAACAAGCACCCTTGCTTTTAGTGTTTTGGCAGCAACACTGGTAAACCTGCCAGTAAATCTGTCTTCCCAGTAATCAGGTAGCAAAGAAGCTGCAATATCAAGATGATAAACAATACTGTCAACAAAATCGCAATAAGGTATTCTTTCTACAGGTTCTTCACCTCCGTTAAGCTTTTCTCCTATCCATGGCAAGCTGCCCCATAATCTCATCCCTCTGTAATATTGGTATGCCAGATGCGCATGAGCTTCACCTTTCATTTTTTTGATATATTCCTGGTCTGATTGTGAGACAGCATCAATTGAAGATGCCATTTCAATAAATGTATTTGCTATTCTTACTGCCCGATAAAGATAATTAAGAGGATAAATCTGGTCAGATGTTGGACTCATTGTACCATTTACATAAACTATGTTCCACATCCAGCTAAAATCATCGTAATAAATATTCTCTCCAATTTCAGACCAGCTGGCGTACCATTGTGGTTGGTCCCACCAATTAATAGCTATATTGTTTGGATTAAAATAATCGTCATGATATAGAGAAAATATCAATTGTTGTGCATTGCTTGAACTTGTAAAAATAGTATCGATTGTAATATCTCCACCTACAGGTTTTTCAAGAAAATCCTCACAAGAGACAAACAAAGATGAAAGAAAAATAAGCAGCGCACATGTTTTAATGCTGTATAATATATATTTTTTCATAATTCATCCGTTATTAATTAAAATTGGGCACTTATTCCCAGGTTAAATACTCTGTTTCTAGGATACTGAAGTACTCCGTCTGAAGTTTCAGGATCAATAGTTTTTATTTTACTAAGTGTAAAAAGATTAAGTCCGTTGGCATATACTCTGATGTTATCGAATCCTATTGCATCAATAAATTTTATTGTTGAATTTAAAGTATAACTTAATTCAAAATTTTTCACACGTATATATGTTGCATCCTTTATCCAGTATGTACCGTTATATTTCCAGTTATCATTTGTGTTTACTAATCGAGGGTATTCGATTGTTTCGCCTGCTTCATAACGTTCTGGAGTATATCTGTTCAGGACAAATCCGGGTATTGAGGCTTTTGCAGGCATGGGATACCTGTTTGTTCTTGAGTTAATTGAATAGTTTGTTGCTCCCTGAAGTAATAAAGATGCTGAAAATCCTTTGTACTGAAAGCCTAAATTAAGAGCAAACATTGACTCGGGAAAATTAACCATATCCAGGTAACCTTCATCATTACTATTAATCAATCCGTCTCCATTCCTGTCAATAAACTTAATATCACCGGCTGAGACATCGTATCCGGTATTGAATAACTGGTATGCCTGATATGATGATTTATCGGCACCAGGGTTTTGCAGTAAGTATGTTTGCCATAATTCCTCTTTATATGCATCAGCTTCAGTTTCAGTCATAAAGAAACCATCCTGCATATAGCCCCATATCTCACCAACCCTTCTTCCTGTCTGCATCATATATTCATAAGGCTGTTCAGGCTCATCCATTTCCAGTATCTTATTCCTTGCAAATGAATAATTCATATCTACCCATATTCTTGAATTTGGTCCTGTCTTTTTCTTTATTCCAAGTTCGATCTCAAAACCCCTGTTTTCAACATGGCCCAAATTAAGGGCAAGCGATCCTGTTTGCTGATATATTGGAACAACATTCTGCGTGATAAGGATATCTGTCCTGTCTTCAGTGAAATAATCGAATTTCAGGTTTATGTTATCGTTAAGGAAGACAAGATCAGTTCCAAAATTTATTTTTGTTGATTTTTCCCATGTGACATTTGGATTTCCTGCAGCTCCCTGGTAAGCAATAGGATATTCCTGTATTGCTCCTGGCAAGCCATAAATAACACCTGTTTCACACCATCCTGAATAAAAATATTGGCCCATCACGTATTTGTCTGGCAGGTAGAGAAATCTATTTCCTATTTTATCATTTCCAACAACACCATATGAGAATCTGAATTTGCCATAACTAAGTACCCTGTCACCGATAATTTTATTTATCCATGGTTCTTCCGTGAATGACCATCCTAATGAATATGCCGGGAAGAAACCGAATCTTTTACCTTTGGCAAAGTTTTCAGAACCATTATAACCTGCATTAAATTCAGCCATGTAACGGTTCATATAATTGTATGTTATTCTACCAACAGTTCCGAGATATGATCTGGGAATATCATTCCAATAATATTCTGAATAATATGATTTATCAGCATTTACAAGTCCAAGCACTGATATATTATGAATATTATTTATTGATTTAGTATAATTGAGAGCTAATTCATAGTAATTTTTTCTTCTTTTATTCTGGCTGGTAGTATTATAAGGTAGCACATCTTCTTTATTCTGGTAAAAAACTACATTTCCGTCTTCAAGATAAGGGTTCCACATAGGTATTGCCTTTTCATCTTT
>DOZA01000278.1:3290-3971 GCA_003518245.1 Bacteroidales bacterium
ATAACTTATGAATGATGCTGTACCTTTAATAGACAAGCCATCAGTAATAAAGTCAAGTTTCTGATCAAGAATAAATGAAAAATCAGATGTATGCTGCATTTCAAGGTTGTAACCACGCATATCACTATTTGTCATTACGGAATTGACATTATCCTTTACAAACACAACCTTGCCATCGTATACATATCCATCCCACGGTCCTGAATGTTGGAGGAGATTATGATAAAATGAATATGATGGTTCAATTCCTGCCTGACCAAGACATATATTCCTGTTATAATTACCCCCGATATTAATTTTAACAAGTGTTGATTTAGTAATGTTGACATCAATATTAGACCGGTAATTATAGCGTTTATAGCTTGTTGATTTATCTATTTCAGGGTTTATATTGTTAAATAGTCCACCCTGGTCAAAATATCCTAATGAAGCGAAATATTTCACCACATCAGTTCCCCCGCTAATAGTAAAATTATGTTGCTGTTGCATAGCATAATTTTTAATCAGCAGATCCTCATAGTCAGTATTGGGATAAAAGAAAACATCATTAGGATCGACAGGATTACCTTCAACTACCCCTTTGTATCTTTCTCTTTCTGCTAAGGAGTATAGAGCTGCCGGATTTGTCGAATTAGCATCAAAGCCCAAAAATTCATTTGCAAGACCTGTCTGAACATAACT
>DOZA01000286.1 GCA_003518245.1 Bacteroidales bacterium
CCGGCACACCGAGCACCTTGACTATTTCTGCCACCGGGTTTTTCTGTTGTCTGTCCCATCTGGTTATACGTGCAACAGCTTTCATTCCCTGTTTTGCACCATTGAGGTTTTCATTAGGAATAAAAAGGTCGAAGGGCATTTTCTTATTATCAGGTATAAGGAAAGAGAATTGTGGCATTACTTCAACCGTGCCCACGAATGTTTCCCGTGCTCTCTCAATAATCTCAATTACCTCACCCTCGGGCCTGTTACCTTTTTTCCTGAGCAGCAGCCGGACCTTTACCTTATCACCATGCAGGGCAGTGTTAAGATTACGGTTGGAGACGAATACATCTTCTTCTATATCGGCACCTGTAATAAATCCATATCCCATACGGGTCATATCAACGGTACCCGTTATATAGGCCCCTGACTGTCGTGAACGATAGCGGCCCTTGTTAACCTCTTCAATAAAGCTTTTCTTTTTGAGGTCATGTATTATATTGGATACCATTTTACGCTGCGCAGGATCACTTATATTTAACCTTGCCGACACCTGCTTATAATTGAATACCTTACGAGGTTCAGCCTGGAAAACTTCTTTTACCTTCCCGGAAAGATTCTTCATTTTCTTTGCCAGGTTTTTCTTTTTTGACATATAATAAATTTTGCACAAAGATACTATTAAATAGGATACTGGGATTGTTGAAAGCAAGCTCTGCCTTCGCTGATCCCTGCTTCCCTTCGAAATGCTCAGGGCAAGTTGCAGGGACATGGCTTTGGCAGACANNAGGAGGGCTGTGATCTCGACGAATCTCTGTGGCACGGATCTGGCATTGTCCGACGAAGCCTGGCACGGATCTGGAGATCCGCGCCAGCGTAGTTGGGAGATCTGCGCCAGCAGGTTGAGTCAATGGTAGAGTATTGGAATACACCTTGACTCACCTGTCATTACTTTTAATGTAAAAAGGATAAGGAATAATTTGTATCTTCATTCTATGAAATATAAGATCAGGATATTCTGGGAATCTGTTCATCTGGTAATGCGTTCTGCACCTGTATGGACAGCCTCCAATATCATTTTATCACTGATCAGCAGCTTCCTGCCACTGGCACTATTATGGTATATCAAGAAGCTTATTGATTCTGTTACAATAGCTGCAGCTGAAGTAAATGCAGAAAATACAAGGATGGTATTGCTTATGATACTGGCCATAGCAATAATTTATTTTCTTGATGAGGCTACACAATAAACCGGTAACCTGGTAAGAAAGAAGCAGGCTTTTTTCCTTGAGTCCTACATGTACGGTCTGATGCATAAAAAGTCTGTTTCGCTTGACCTGCAGCATTTTGAAGATCCTGATTATTATGACCACCTCAACAGGGCTATGCGCGAGGCACCATACCGACCGGGATCGATAGTCAATAATGTAGTGTCGATACTCAGGGCCGGCATCTCTCTTGTGCTGATGGCAGGCTTACTGACAACACTGAGCTGGTGGCTGGCAGTGATACTTATTATTGCCAATATACCAGGGATATACCTGAGGATTCATTATGCTGATGTGTTGTATAATTTCCGTAAGGAGCTAACACCTGTAGCTCGCAAGGCTGCATATTTCAACTGGCTGCTTACCGGTGACCGACCATCGAGAGAGCTGAGGTTATTTGGCCTGGGCAGCTATTTCTCAGATCTCTTCCGTAAGAATTTTAATATGCAGAAGAAAGAGGAGCTGAGTATAATAAGGAAGCGTTCACTCATAGAGCTGGTATCGGGCATCTTTAAGGCAGCAGCAGTACTGGTTACACTGTATTATATAGTTATGCAAACCATCAGGTCGGATATAGGCCTTGGCGACCTGGCAATGTTCCTCCTGGCTTTCAGAATGGGTATGACATATATAAAGCAGATACTGAGTGGCACGGCTGGCCTTTATGAAGACAGCCTTTTTATCAGTGATGTATTTGATTTTCTTAATCTTGAAGAAAAGATCGTCGTTATACCACCTGTAGTCGATGTTAATAAATTCAGGGGTAATATAAGAATAGAGAATCTGTATTTCAGGTATCCCTCTTCTGAGAATGATGTACTGAAAGGTGTTGACATAAAGATCAATAAGGGAGAAACGCTGGCCCTTGTAGGAGCTAACGGTGCAGGTAAGACAACACTTGTAAGACTGCTGTGCCGGTTGTATGATCCTCAGGCAGGGAAAATTCTGCTGGATGGTAATGATATAAGGAATATTTATCCTGATAAGTACAGGCGGTTCTTCTCAGTGGTGTTCCAGGATTTTATGCTTTATAACCTCAGTGCGGGTGATAATATAAGGGCAGGAGATATTTTTTCGGTGAGGGATAATGAAAGGATGATTGATTCAGCAACAAGAGCAGGCATACAGGAGCTGGTAAATGAATTGCCAAGGGGATATGATACTGTTATCGGTAGGTTATTTGACGACAGCAGGGAACTGAGCTGGGGTGAATGGCAGAAGATAGCCCTGGCACGTGCTTTATACAGGGATTCAGAGATACTCATACTGGATGAGCCGGCAAGTGCCCTGGATGCTAATTCAGAATACGAGATGTTTACACGATTCAGTAAGCTGGCAGCCGGACGTACATGTATACTGATAAGTCACAGGCTGGCAAATGTGAGCATAGCTGACAGGATAATTGTCATTGATAAAGGGAGAGTGATTGAATCAGGATCGCATGCCGAACTGGTAAAAGCAGGTGGAACCTACAGTATATTATATAAACAACAAAAGAGCATGTATAAATAATGGGGACAGAGCAGGTACCTGATAGGGAATTGATGATAAAGCTATGCCGTACTGCTTTTACAGAGGATGATAAGGAGAGGATCAGGTCGCTGGCAGGTGCTGTTAATGACTGGGAAAAGTTTACCTGGCTGGTAAATGAGCATGGCATAAGCGCACTGGCATGGGTCAACCTTAAGAACATGGGACTGGAGCAGGATATCCCCGAAGAATACAGAACAATACTTTATAATTCCTATTTAAAAAGCCTGAGCAGGAATACCAATCTATGGAAAAAATATTGTGAGATGAGGGACCTGCTACTTGAAAAAGGGATAAAGCCGGTGTTAATAAAAGGGATGGCCCTGGAAAAAAGTGTTTACGGAAATAAGGGACTGAGACAGATGAATGATGTGGATTTCCTGGTTGAAAAGGAGAGGTGCCAGGAAGCATGGGATTATTTGCTTACAAGAGGGTATACACATAATATGATAAAGTCGCCTCTGTACAGAAAAATACTGCCTTTTATAGGGAAACATATGCCGGAGCTCTATAAGGAAGGTATATCTTTTGAGATGCATGTTACGCTCTTCGGGAACGCGAATTATCGTGAACCGGATACCGGTAAAATCGGGATGAGCTCGACGAATCCCGAAGAGATGAGTCAATTTGGGCGGATTGTGCATTTTCTCTACCTGGTCAAGCACCTGCACTACCATGAAACAGTAAAAGGAGAATCACAGCTGAGATTATATACCGACCTGGTGGTGATGTTAAAGGAGTACAGGGATGAAATACAGAAGGCTGCCCTGTTTGAAGAAGCCGAGCAGATAGGTATACTTGATATATTGATGGAGAAACTTTTTATTATAAATACCTTCTGGGGTGATGAACTTTCATGGACCGTAAAAAATATGATTAAAGGGGAAGGGGCTGAAAATATTATTGAAAGGTTCAGGGAATTTATTGAAAATCCTAAAAATAATACCCCGTCAATTTCAAAAGGGGAAATATACAGGGATAATATTAAAAGCATCAAAGGATTAAGGAGGAGAGTAATATTTGTTACCGGAGATATTTTCCCGTCGGTAGAATTTATGAAGCAGCGATATAATAAGAAAACTACTGCAGGGG
>DOZA01000262.1 GCA_003518245.1 Bacteroidales bacterium
GAACCATGCGGGTTTCAGTTCAGAAACCTGGGGGCTTTCAGGATCAATGCCTGGGTGGGGGAATTTGCAGTACCTCTCAACCCGGGAGATAAGCATAAATATACCTGGTATGTAGCAGCAAGAAACGGGGGTGTATGGAAAACAATTAATAATGGAACAACATTTGAATGCATTTCTGATAAGCTGGGTGTAAATGCTATTGGAGATGTTGAGGTTGCACCATCAGACCCTGAGATAGTATGGATTGGAACAGGAGAGGATTTTAATGCCAGGTCTTCATATTATGGAAATGGCATATGGAAATCAACTGATGCTGGTGAGACATGGGAAAATATGGGCCTTGAAGATTCACACCACATTGCAGAGATTATTATCCATCCTGAAAACGCTGATATAGTATGGGTAGCGGTAATGGGACATCTGTTTTCTGAGAACAGTGAAAGGGGAGTTTTTAAAACCATAAACGGGGGAAAATCATGGGAAAAGGTTCTGTATATTGATGAGGCAACAGGGGTGATTGATATTGTTATTAACCCGCAGAACCCTGATATTCTATATGCCAGCGCATATGAGAAAGTAAGGACACCATGGACTTTTGAACCGGGAGGTGAGAAAAGCAGGATTTACAAGACTACTGACGGGGGTGATAACTGGGAAATGATCACTGGGGGCGGATTCCCCGGCGGATCACTGGGAAGGATAGGTATAGATCTTCAGTATAATAACCCTGATGTTATAGTTGCAGTTGTACAGAACCTGAATCTTAAACAGGGAGCAGATCCTGATGCAACTGTTGAATTTGATGAATTCACCGATCACTCTTTTGATAATCTCATAGGGGGAGAATGTTATCGTTCTGTTGATGCAGGTAAAACATGGAAAAGACTGAATGATCCCGAGAAAAATGATGTGAGCGGCAAGGCAGCATACAGCTTTAATAAAATATGTGTTGATCCTGATGACCCTGATAAGATATATATAACAGGAGCAGGAATGTATATTACCCTGGATGGTGGGAAAACATGGCCTAGGGCAGGTGTAAGCGGAAGATTTGCAACTAACTTCGGTGATAACCGTTCACTGTGGATTGACCCCCATGACGGAAGACATATGTTGCTTGGTTCTGATGGAGGGGCATATGAAACATGGGATGGAGGATTGAGCATGTTCCATTACTATAATATACCACTGGGCGAAATATACATGGTGGAAGTTGATGATGATGAGCCTTATAATATATATATAGGTCTGCAGGATCATGAAGTTTGGAAGGCACCATCAAACAGCTGGTCAGGAAGAATAAGCATCAAAGACTGGGTAATAGTAGGTATGTGGGATGGTATGTTTACAAAAGTCGATCATGAAGATAACAGATGGCTTTATTATACAACACAATTCGGATCACATCACCGGGTAGATCAGAAAACTGGTGAGCGTGTCAGTATTGAGCCTGTTATACCAGAGGGAGAAGAAAGATACAGGTATACATGGAATGCACCCATAATGCTGTCGCCACACGACAGTAAAATAATATATGCTGGTGCACAAAAACTGCTGCGGTCATCAGACAGGGGTAATAACTGGGAAGAAATATCACCTGACCTGACAAAGAATGATAAGGTTAAGATAGCAGGAACAGGTCATATAATGTACTGCACCATTACCTCAATGGACGAGTCTGCACTGAAACCCGGGCTTATATGGGTTGGAACAGACGACGGCAAGGTTCATATAACAAAAGATAAGGGAAGAACATGGCAAGAGCTTACAGAAAATATTGAGAAAGCGGGGGTTCCACATGAAAGATGGGTGGCAAGAATAATAGCATCCAGGCATGATGAGGCAACTGCTTACCTGGTACATAATGGTTACAGGAATGATGATTTTAAACCATATGTCCTGAAAACAAATGACTTTGGCGAAACATGGACAAATATATCATCCAACCTGCCTGATTATCCTGTGAATGTGATCTTTGAAGATCATAAGAATCCTGAATTGCTTTTTCTGGGAAATGATAAAGGCGTGTTTTATACCCTTGACGCAGGTGCCGGGTGGATTGAAATGAAAACGAATATTCCCCCCGTCGTTGTAAGGGACCTCCTTGTCCATCCACGTGAGAACGATCTTATTGTAGGCACTTACGGCCGTGCTGCATGGATGGGAGATATAAGTCCCCTTCAGCAGTTTACAAAGGATATCAGGGAAAAAGATTTTCATCTTTTTGATATTGAACCCAAACCCCAGAGCAACTATTCACAGCAGGCATCATGGGGTAATTATCACATGATGGGATCCAACCATTTATTCACCCCCAATGAGCACAATGGACTTGAGATATGGTATTATTTTAAGAATGACGACTGGGGTAAGGCGAAACTTACTGTATCCGATATGGAAGGTAATGAAATATATACACGGGATATTGAAGTCATAAAGGGATTAAAGAGAGTATACTGGAATACTTTCCGGACTGAGCCGGGTACATATAGTATTTCATTGACTTATAAAAACGAAACAATAATCAAAGAAGGTGTCGTTGAAAAAGGATGGCAGTGGCCGGTGCTTAATTACCGGGATAACTGATAATTTTTGAGTGATAATAATCCCTGTATAAGGTATTGATTTCTCAAAACCTCAGACAGGGGTAAATATTTTCGCCGAGCGTACACGGCTATCAGGTATTTCCTTTTTCCTTGATCCGGAACAACGGCCTCTTCCTATATTTTCTCCTGCCAGGTGTATGATATGATCTACACCTTCTACAGCACCCTTCTCTATACTGTTAATATCGATGTTCCAACGATACGACTCAGTATTACCAATAACAATATTACTTCTTGTAAGTACCCGAACCCTGTAACCTGAATCATGAAGTTGCAGTACTAAGGCCTTACCTAACCACCTGTTTGTTTTGCCCTGGCATAAGTCGACACTGATTTTTCATTAATTCAACACTTGGCTACTGGTAAAATTAATAATATTATCAATACCTTAAACAGGCCTGTTATGCTTAATAAAATTTTGGTTCTAAGCACAAATAGATTATTTTTACCGGCTGTTGAAGGGGAAGAGAAATTTTAAAATGTTTTGAATTATGGTTAATCAGAAAACAAAGAAGGGAATTATTGCTATTCTTACAGGTGGTGGCGATGTGCCGGGCCTGAACCCGGCCATAAGAGCGATAACAATCAGGGCCAATCGTGAAGGATATAAAGTTATTGGTCTGAGAAGAGGATGGGCGGGTATTATTGAATTGCAAAGTGACAAGAAAGCCGATAACAGTAACTGTTACATGACACTGACAGATGATATAGTAAATAAGGCGGGCCGTACAGGGGGAACATTTCTTCACACCTCCAGAACAAGGCCAAGTCATGTCCGCAAGGATGATCTGCCTGATCACCTGAAGGATAAATATACCGACGATGTTAATGATCTTACACCTGAAGTAATAAAGAACCTTGACTGGCTTGGGGTCGATTACCTTATACCTATAGGTGGTGATGATACCCTGAGTTATGGAGTTCATCTGTATAAGCAGGGGGTAAAAGTAGTAGCTATGCCCAAAACCATGGATAATGACGTACCCGGAACAGACTATTGCATAGGCTTCAGCACCTGCATTACACGTACAATACAGATGACAAACAGCCTGAGAACAACGGCCGGTTCTCATGAAAGGCTTATGGTTCTGGAAGTATTCGGGAGATATGCCGGCTTTACAACTATGCTTCCCACTATGGCCGGTGCTGCAAATCGTTGTGTTATTCCGGAATATAAGTTTAAGATTGATCAACTTGCTAAACTATTGGTTGAAGACAGGAATTCAAACCCCAGTAAATATGCTATTTTACTGATAAGTGAGGGTGCAATGTATGAAGGAGGAGAGATGGTGTTCAAAAATAATGAAAAAGATGCCTACGGACATGCCAAGCTGGGTGGTATAGGCGACATGGTTTCCAATGAACTGAAAAACCTTTCAGCCAGGTATAACAATGGGAAAGTAATTAATGTTATAAACCAGAAACTTGGATATATGGTAAGGGGAGGTGATCCTGATGCAGTTGATTCAATTGTTCCTATGGCTTATGGAAACCTTGCTCTTGATCTTATACTAAAAGGTATTCATGGCAGGCTGGTAGTCCTTAAAAACGGGAGGTATGATAATGTACCTATCGATCTTGTTGTTGCCACAAAGAAACTGGTCAATGTAAAAGATCATTATAATACTGAACGACTGAGACCTTATTACCACAGTTTCGAAATGAAACCATTCTTCCTCATGGCTTCGGAAGGTTAATTCTGTTGGAAGATTGGAATAAGGGAATAATCCATGGATTTTCGTATTTTGCAGTTAAATAAAACTGTAATTATGAAAAACGCTGCTATTATAATCGTAAGTGCAATCTTATCGATATTTATTTCATGTAATAATACTGAGTCGGCAAGGCAGGCTGAATTACCTGATTTAAGTGATTCACTAATTGTCAGCGCCGAGAACCTTATTGGCCTTCATTTTGATACTGCCGAGCAAAATCAGATGAATAGTTTGCTAAAACGTAATCTTGCCCGCTATGAACATATGCGTAAATTCAGCCTTGATAACAGTATCGCCCCTGTATTGTTTTTTAAGCCACTTATAAATCCGGATGAAGATGATATTCAGGAATTTGCTAATCCTGTACCGGTAAGCGAGGTATCACTTCCTGATAATGACACTGAAATAGCTTTTCTTACAGTGGAACAGCTATCACAGCTTATCAGGAATGGTGATTTAACATCGCTGGAACTTACAAAAATATACATTGACAGGCTTAAGAAATATGGTGACTCATTGTATTGTGTGGTGACTATTACTGAGAATCTGGCCCTGGAGCAGGCAAAACAGGCCGACAGGGAAATAGCGGAAGGTAATTATAAGGGTCCTCTTCATGGTATACCCTATGGTGTAAAAGACCTGCTGTCCGTTAAAGGGTATAAAACAACATGGGGGGCAAAACCTTATGAAAACCAGCTTATTGACCGGACGGCTACTGTAGTACAGAAACTTGAGGAAGCAGGAGCTGTCCTTGTTGCAAAGTTATCAATGGGAGCCCTGGCAATGGGAGATGTATGGTTGGTGGGATGTCTCGAAATCCATGGAACCCTGAACAGGGATCAAGTGGCTCATCTGCAGGACCAGCATCGGCAACAGCTGCCGGGCTGGTGGCTTTCAGCATAGGAACAGAAACCCTTGGCTCAATAGTATCACCCTCAACACGCTGTGGTGTTAGCGGGCTGAGACCAACATTCGGAAGGGTAAGCCGCACAGGGGCTATGGCGTTGTCATGGACCATGGATAAAATTGGCCCTATATGCCGTACAGCCGGTGACTGTGCACTGGTTTTTGATGTTATCAGAGGACCGGATGGTATAGACCGAACTGTTGTAGACAAAGCATTTAATTATAATTTCAATAAGGACATTAAAAAGCTCAGGATAGGATACCTTGAGAAGGAATTCAGTGGTAAATATAAAAACAGGAATAATGATCTGAAAGTACTGTCCGTACTTAAAAACATGGGCGTAGACCTCATACCTGTCAAAATGGAATTTGATGATATCCCATTAAACAGCCTGCGCATAATTTTATATGCTGAAGCAGCTGCCGCCTTCGATGAATTAACCAGGGGCGGGCTTGATACTCTTCTTACATCACAGGAAGACTGGAGCTGGCCCAACACCTTCAGATCAGCACGTTTTATTCCTGCGGTTGAATATATACAGGCAAACAGATACAGGGCACTGTTAATGGAAAAAATGGAGAAAATAATGAAGGATTATGATGTTGTTGTATGCCCCAGCTTAAGGGGTAACCAGCTGCTGGTAACAAACCTTACAGGTCATCCATGCATAGTGGTGACAGATGGCTTCGATGAAAATGATAGCCCTACCAGTATAAGTTTCATTGGAAATCTTTATGACGAGGCAAGCATCTTGCTGGCTGCAAGCAGGTACCAGGAAGCAACAGGATTTGATGAATTACATCCTCCTTTGTTTTATAAGCATGAATAACAGGGTTTTAATAAGAATGGTCTGGCTGTTCTTTAAACAGATACTATAAATTAAGTTCCAGCCATACAGGACAGTGGTCTGAGTGTACAGCCTCTGACATTATTCCGGCATCTACAAGATTGCCTTTAATATCATCAGTTATGATATTATAATCAATGCGCCAGCCCTTGTTCTGAGATCGTGAATTAGCCCTGAAGCTCCACCATGAGTAGTGATGTGGCTCATAATTAAACTCCCGGAATGAGTCAGTATACCCATCGTCAATAAAATGCTGAAACCATTCTCTTTCCTCTGGTAGAAAACCGGAGGTTTTAAGGTTTGCCTTGGGATTATGGATGTCTATCCATAATCGGCAAATATTAAAATCACCCGAAATCACAAGTTTTGGCCTTTCTTTCCTCAGCTTATTAAGGAAGTTGTGAAAATCAAACAGGAATTTCATTTTAAAATCCTGCCTGGTATCTCCGGTAGTACCCGAAGGAAAATATACATTTACAATGCTTATATCACCATAATCAGCCCTTATTACCCTTCCTTCCTGGTCGTATATGGGATCACCCATTCCATAATACACTGCATCGGGTTCCTTCCTGCAAATAAGAGCTACCCCACTATAGCCCTTTTTTTGGGCCGAATGGGCGTAAAAATGATATCCCAGATCATTAAATAGGCCATTATCTATCTGTTCAGGTTGTGCTTTTGTTTCCTGGATACAAATAAGGTCAGGTGATTCCTTGCTTATCCATGAACCAAGATCCTTGGACAGGGCCGAACGGATACCGTTAACATTGTAAGAGATTATTTTCATAAGTTTTTAATTAAGATAAAAGATAAAAGACAAAAGATAAAAGNNAAAAGATAAAAGTAAAAAGTATAAAGTAAAAAATAAAAAGTTGGAGCAAATAGGAAACCCCGGCTGAGCAAATCATAGATCCAGACCGTAGCGTCTGGAGCAAACGGCGGGGGAAAATGTAGAGGCGCCAGGCCCTCAAAACTATTAATCTTACCTTTTTAAACATTAAGAAGCAACGGGAATGACAAATTTTTTATTTTTACTCCATGACAGAGAAAAGAAAGAAAGGACTGGTTATAAAATCAACCGGCAGCAGGTATAAAGTGTCGGATGAGAAAGGAAATATTACAGATTGTGTAATAAAAGGTAAATTCAGGATCAAGGGTATCAGGACAACAAGCCCCGTTGCTGCAGGAGATATTGTATTTTTTGAAAAACAGGAAGAAACAGGTACAGGAATAATCACAGAGATAAAAGAAAGAAAGAACTATGTCATAAGAAAGGCTACCAGACTATCAAAAGAATCACAGATCATAGCAGCCAATATTGATCAGCTTATAATACTCGCAACTATAACAGAACCTGAAACACATCCTGAATTTATAGACAGGGTACTGGTAACAGCAGAAGCATACAGGATACCTGCAAAGATAATATTCAATAAAACTGATATTTATTCAAAAGAACATATTTATAAAAGAGATTATCTCGTATCGGTTTATAAAAAGATAGGATATGACTCATGCAGTATATCATTGTTGAACGATGATCATACTGGCATGTTGGCTGAGATGGTTAAAAACAGGGTAACACTGCTGACCGGTAATTCAGGAGTCGGGAAATCGAGCCTTATCAATAAGATTGAACCCTCATATAATATTAAGGTTGAAGATATTTCGGATTATCACAGGATGGGAAAACATACAACTACATTTGCAGAAATGTATGCTTTAAGTGGGGGTGGTTATATTATTGATACACCAGGTATTAAGGGCTTTGGAATCATTGATATGATCAAGGAAGAAATATATCATTTTTTCCCTGAGATATTCAGGGCCTCGGGTAAGTGCAGGTATTATAATTGCCTTCATATAAATGAACCCGGATGCGAGGTTAAAAGACAACTTGAAAAAGGTGAAATTGAACAATTCAGGTACAGAAGCTATCTGAAAATATTTAAAGACAATAATTCTAAATATAGATAAATTCTTACTTGTTTTTAAAATAATCTATCTTTAAGAAATATTTTCAATTCGGGTGTTAATATGAAGCGACTTACCATATTTACTGTTATAATATTCGTGTTTATACTGCTGATTAATTATGTGTACTATACAAATATGTACCAAAAGCAGATAAGCTACATAAAAGACCTACTGGGTCAACAGGTTGCAATTATCGGCTCGGAAGTAAACAATACGAATATTACATTCGAAAGTGACCTTAATGAAATAATAATGGAGGAGGATTTTGCGAACTTTTTCAATAACGAGATGGCGGAAGTAAAAGAAAGGATAATTGAAAAGTTCAAATTCTATTATACCAAGTATGATAATTTTGTTGAAACAATAGAATACGATGGACTGAAGTACCAGGTTTTTATGCTGTATAAAGATATGGAGGATAACGAATGGATATCTAATACATACCTGGCCCAGGATCAGAAAGAGTTTCTTAAAAAAGATGAAATAAGACCAAACAGGAATAAATGGGATCTTGTAATGCCTATTTATAACCATGAAGGTGTTGTCACAGGTAATATCATTATTACAGTTGATTACATCAGTTATTTCAATAATATATTCAAGAAATATAAGCTGGAAGACCAGCAATGGCAATGGTTGGTTGATGAAGAGGGTAAGGTTGCTTTCTCCAACTATTTTGATGATAATATTGCCAATAAATCAAATATAACCGATGTTAATATCAGGAACCTAAAACGCATTAGTGATGATATCACTGAAGGCATTAACAGTAATATCGAACATTTTATTGAGGTTAACGACGACAGTAGAAGAGTTATATCATCCTATTATTCGGTTGAGCTGCTAAGACGTGGTTTCGGAATGGTGTTTTCTGCCCCGGCCGATTTTTATCAGATTTATATTATTCGCAACTCTCTGATGATAGTATCGCTTACTGTTATATTGATAACTATACTTATCCTGCAGTATAGAAGGCATATTAGAAGGCAAACCTACGGAGCAAAGCGATTGAAAGATTCTGAACAGTCATTTATAAGGCTTATTGAATTATTACCTGTTGGTGTTGTCGTGGTCGGAAGAAACAATAAAATATTAAAGTCAAATGCAAGTGCCGCAGCCATGTTTGAATACAGGGATGAAAAAGATATGGAAGGTAAAATGTTGCCGGAAACAGAACATTCGGGACAGGGATTGTTTTTCGCTGAGAGCCTTGGAGAGGGATTTGAACCCAATCATTTTATGGTGGTTAACAGACAGGGAGTGAATAATGTATTATACAGGAAGGAAATATCTGTCGCTTTCAGGGGTGAAGAATCCACCATGATCGTTTTGATGGATGTTACACTTCTTGATGTTGCACGTAAGCAGGAAGCAAAAGCGAAGGAGATTAAATCAGAATTTCTTACAAAAGTAAGCCATGAGATAAAAACACCTCTTAATGGCATAATAGGCATGGTTGATATGCTGACAGATAAAACCGGCAAACAGGATACAGACAAGATAATCAGTCTTATAAAAGATTCTTCCGACCTGCTACAGGAAACCATAAATGATCTGCTTGATTTTTCAAAGATTGAGGAAGGTAAACTGGTTCTGGAAGAGATACCCTTCGAGATAAGAAAAGAAATTGAATACTGCTTTAATGTAGCAAGCACCCTGGTCGAAGAGGAGGTTAAACTAAACTGGGAAGTAGACAACAAAGTGCCGGAAAGTATTATCGGAGACCCTTTCCGGTTGAGGAAGGTAATTACGAATCTTCTCAGTTCATCGCTTGAACACACAAAAAAAGGACAACTAAGGCTGGATGTAAAAACCGAAAAAGCAAATAAGGGGGTTGTATCACTCAGATTTATTCTCAGAGATACTGGTAAGGGGTACGATAATGAGATACTGAAAAGAATGTATGAGGACAGTGAAGAATTAGACAGCAGTTCTATAAGTGAAATT
>DOZA01000203.1:0-2232 GCA_003518245.1 Bacteroidales bacterium
GGCCTGGTGAAATTGAAGCAGGGTTCTGTAATGACGCTATTATCAGCCTTACAGACATTTTTGCAACCTTTGCCGGATTAACCTGTAATACTAATATCTCAGGCGGCGAGGATAGTCATAATATGCTTGACATAATGAAAGGAAAGGATTATTCACAAACAGATGAATTACCACGAGTCTTTCATTCAAGTAAAGGCATATTTGCTATCAGGAAAGGTCAGTGGAAGTTTATCCAGGGAGACAAAGGAAATGGAAATCCGAGAATTATGCCTCATAAAGATTCACTTGATTTTGTTGGCCAGCTTTATGATCTTTCATCAGACCCTTATGAGACCAATGACCTGTGGGAAGAAAAACCTGAAAAAGTTAAAGAACTTCTTGATCTCCTAAACCAAATCAAGAGTAACTAAAATGAATAAGATACTATTCAGAAATATAATTCTACTGGTATTATTATCCATCAGTACATACTCCTGCAGAAAAGAAGAAGCACATCCGAATATAATCTTTCTGTTTACTGATGACCAGAAAGATAATACTTTCAGCATTGATGGCAACATTCCTATTAAAACTCCCAATATTGATAAGTTGATGCAAAGCGGTATCAGGTTTCAGAATGCATATACAGCATCGCCTGTTTGCTGTCCCAGCAGGGTTTCAGTATTCACCGGAATGCATGAAAGGAAGCATATGATTAACTTTACCTCGGCCTATAAACTTACGGCTGATCAATGGAAGAACTCATATCCTGCTCTCCTGCGGAAGGCTGGCTATTATACAGGATTTATGGGCAAATTCGGTGTTGAGTATTATACCTTCAGGGGGCATGCAGATACCCTTTTTGACTACTGGGTCGGACATGACGGATGGACCAGGTTCTTCCCTAAAGACACTGACAATGAGAGCTGCAGACCATATCACAATGCAAAGGAAGATATGATCACATTTATCATGGGTGAGTATATGGAGAAGTTTCTTCGTGAAAGACCTGAGCATAGACCATTCTGCCTATCAGTAAGTTTCAGCGTACCGCACCTTACACAGTGTGCAAGTATGCATCCCGATGTTGAAAATCCACGACATATGCTTGAACCTGCAAATAATAATCCCAGGCTTAAGGGAAGCCCTATATATGATACCCTATATCGAAATTCAGGAATCAACATACCGGAGGAATGTGGTACGGACCCTTATATTCATATACCCAGATTCATTCTTGACCAGGATAAAGGAAGAAATACCACCTATTATCAGAGTTATTATCCGGAAACCAACAAGGAACATCATATAAGGTATTACCAGCTAATAACAGGGATGGATGTTGTTATCGGTAATCTGGTCCGTTCATTAAAGGAACAGGGCCTGGATAAGAACACGGTTATCATCTATTCCAGCGATAATGGTCTGCTTATGGGTGATTACGGTATGGGAGGCAAGTCACTGCTTTACGATCTTACAGCAAGGGTACCATGTTTCATTTATGATCCTGGACTGGATGATTCACAAAGGGGCCAGACACGTAATCAACTTGTCTCAACAGTTGATATCACATCAACAATCCTGGATTATGCAGGCATAGATCAGCCTGGAGAAATGGACGGGAAAAGTCTTCGACAGCTCGTTTTTGATCCTGATTCGAAATGGCGAAGCGAAATGTTCATAGAAAGCCTCTACACAGGGCGTGATAATCCCTTTATCGAGGGAATAAGAAAAGGGCGGTGGAAATACCTCAGGATGTACGATGGTGTCGTCAGCTACAGTGAGGAAGATCTTGACTTCAGGAACAGGGAACCCAAATTCGAGCAACTGTTTGATCTAAAAGCTGACCCGGGCGAAAAGATTAACCTGATAAAGGAATACGAGGGCAGTGAATTGCTTCAACAGCTGAAGGAAAAATGTGCAACAGAATCTGAAAGAATAAATCGTGAACGGCAGTTATATAAACAAAACCACATAACAACATTAAGATAATATGAAACGAACATGAACTTTTTTAATCAAAACTTCACAAAAGGATAATGATTAAAACAAGTTCTTGTGAGAGCGAGTGTAAGGAGCGGTTGCATTCGTTCTCAAATTTTTAATCAACTTATTATTAGGTAATTACAAAATTTTAAACGGATGAAAAGAAATATTTTATTTATCCTGTTCTTCGGAATTATAATAGTATTATTTCTTCCATCATGTAGCAAAAAAAAGGACTATCCAAATATCATAATCATTCTGGCTGAT
>DOZA01000203.1:2261-2585 GCA_003518245.1 Bacteroidales bacterium
TCCGGAATCGAAGATACCAACTCCAAATATTGACAGGCTGTCATCAGGAGGAATGATTTTCACAGATGCGCATACACCTTCAACAGTATGCTCGCCCACCCGTTATGCTTTGCTTACAGGCCGGTATGCCTGGAGAGAACCACGACTTCAGAGAGGTGTACTGGGGAAAAATGATACACCGGTCATTGAACCGGAGAGAATGACTGTGGCAGATATGCTGAAAGAAAAAGGCTATCTGACTGCTGCAATAGGCAAATGGCATCTCGGCCTTGCATGGAATCTTATTGATACTGCCATGCCTGTTTCAGTAAAAAATGTTGACTG
>DOZA01000261.1 GCA_003518245.1 Bacteroidales bacterium
TCAAGCTACCTGTATTCAGGAAACCTGCCTCCTGTAGTGGGTGCCCCCAGCTCATCAAGCTTTTTATCAAATGCATCAAACTCTTTCACAAGCTCTTTTATCTTCTCGTACACCGGAGCAAACTCTTCTACCGCAATATCATAACACTGCTGTGCTGTGCCCGTGATATTTGAAGTTGAGCCCGACACACTGTATACAGCTGTGCTGACCCTGCTGCGCAGTGATGCTGGCGGGTCAAGGTCAAGCCTGCTGTAATCCCTGTCGCCACCAAGTGCTGACTGCAATTCTTCAAGTTTATCTTCCAGTTTCAGGATCTTTTTCATAAGATCCATCCCCTGCTGCCCGCTGAAAGCTTTTGTTGCTGCTTTATAAGGATTTATTTTACCTTCCATCTCCCTGAGTGCCGATGAAGCAGCCCTGAGGGCATTATCGAGTTTGAGTCCCTTCATCTTAAAGTCGCGCATTGCAGTCCTGTCCATGGCAGGTACAGTACGGTTGTTAAGTTCCAGCACTGTAAACTCAACCGGGCCGGCCAGCTCTGTTATTTCACCCTTAATATTCTGTGACAGGCTGACACTGTATCTTCCCGGCATGACAAACACATTTGAAGAAGGCAAGCCTGATGTTGCCGAAGCCTGGTTGCTTAGTACCGAAAGATCAGCAGGATATTTGAGATCCCAGGTAATACTGTTAAGCCCTTTACTTAGCGGGCTTCTCAGTTCCCTGATGAAGTTGTCGTCTTCATCGGTAACAGTAAAAATAAGGTAAGAGGGTAATTCATTATCCTCGGCTTTAATCTGCTCAAGAGTGGGATAAGGGATATCCTTATTATCTTTGAAAGCTTTCTTTTCCCACTTAATTCTTTCCTGTTTTAAGCTTGTCACACCTTCCTTAATCCAGTAGGTAAATACAGCTCCTCTGTCAGGGTTGGGAGCACTATAATAATCTTCACCCTGGAAGCCTCTTTCCCTGCTGCCCAAGCCTCCCAGCGGCCTCCATTTATTGAAGATCAATGCGTCTTTTATATTAAACAGGTATCCCTGTTTATCAACAGCCGATGCATCCAGCTCCCTCAGCGGGGCATAGTTATCGAGTACGTAGAATCCCCTTCCGAAGCTGGCAAGTACAAGATCATTCTCCCTCTCCTGTATGGCCATATCCCTTATGTTTATAGTAGGTATACCTGATTTAAGCTGCTTCCAGTTCTTTCCACCATCAAGACTCACAAAAACACCGTATTCAGTTCCTGCAAAGAGTATATCCTTATCAACATGATCCTGCTCCAGTGCATATACAGCACCTTCAGGCAGATTACCACTTATATTTGTCCATGTCCTTCCTTTATCATTGCTCCTGTAAACATAAGGGGTGAAGTCACCACTTTTATGATTGTTGAAAGCAGCGAATACAACATTTTCATCATGTTTAGAAGCTATAAGGTCATAAACATATGTATACTCTGGCACACCAGGGAACTGGTTGATCTTAAACCAGTTATTGCCTCTATCCCCGGTAATGCTTATCTGCCCGTCATCAGTGCCTGCATATATCAATCCTTCTTTCAGTCTTGACTCATCAATTGATATAATAGCTCCATACCTTGATGTAGAACCGTTCTTTGCCACTGCATCCATAGGCCATACTTTTCCCATTACAGGCCATTTATTACGATCGATATTCCTGTCAAGATCATCGCTTATTACTTCCCATGAATCACCACGGTTGTTGCTTCTGAAAAGCTTGTTTGAAGCAAAATACAGCGTTTTATGGTTATGAGGACTGATCATCAGGGGTGAATCCCAGTTAAAATTATACTCATTTTCATCCTTACGGGGCTGAGGTACTATATCTACCCCTTCACCACTTTTCTTATCAAACCTTACGAGGTTGCCATGTTGCGACTGTGCATAAACAATGTTTGGATCTTCAGGGTCAGCAACCGATTCAAAGCCATCACCTGTGACCGTTACTATCCAGTCAGAAGATACTATACCATGATCACTGAGTGTTTGTGATGGTCCAACCATTGAATAATTATCCTGTGTACCTCCCATTATATTATAAAATGGGAAATCGTTGTCAACACTTACCTTGTAGAACTGAGTTACGGGCAGGTTGGTAAAGAACCGCCAGTTTTCGCCGTAATCGAATGACTCATATAGCCCGCCGTCGCTTCCTTCCATCATATGTGCAGGATCATCAGGATCGATCCACATACAATGATTATCCCAGTGCTTGCTCTTCTCTCCCCTGTTTGTAAATATCTTCCCGCCATCGGTAGTCACAAGGGTGAATGTATTCATTATATACACCCTGTTTTCATCTACGGGGTCGGCCACCAGCTCCTGGTAATAATTGCCACTGGTTACTGTACTGCTCATTTTTTGCCATGAGGCACCCCTGTTTGTTGAGCGGTAGAATCCTCCCTTGCCTGCCTGTGCTTCCACAACAGCGTATATTATTTCGGGATTGGCAGGTGATATGGCCATACCAATACGGCCCTTGTCACCTCCGGGCAGACCTTTGTTTATTTTATTCCATGATTTACCTGCATCGGTCGATTTATATATACCTGATTCGGGACCACCACCCAGGTATGTCCACTGCCTTCTCCTTCTCTGGTGTGCCGCAGCATAGAGCACATCGGGGTCACGGGGATCAATATGTATCTCGTTAAATCCTGTATGCTCACTTACATATAGTATCTGTTCCCATGATTTACCACCATCGGTAGTTTTATAGATGCCACGGTCACCCCCGGCGCTCCATAAAGGGCCGTAGGCAGCAACATACACTATATCGGTGTTTCGGGGATCAATGGTTATCATACCTATATGCTCCGAATTATCAAGACCCACTTTGTTCCAGCTGGCTCCTCCGTCGATTGATTTATAAAGGCCATCACCATAGGATACTGATCTCTGGTTATTATTCTCGCCTGTACCAACCCATATTACATTATGATTACACGGATCCATGGCCAGGCAGCCTATTGAATATGAGCCCTGGCTGTCAAAAACAGGTTTGAATGTTACACCACCGTTCGTTGTTTTCCATACCCCGCCGGCAGCTGCCGCAACAAAAAACTCGGAGTGGTTATCTGGATTAACAGCAAGGTCAGATAATCTCCCTGATGTAAGTGCCGGCCCTACACCCCGCAATTTAAATACGCTGAGAGATACATTTGTAAGGGGATCGTCTTGCTTATTATCATCCTTTTTTCTTCTCTGGGCCTGAATATCAGGTACAATGATCATCAATGCCACCAGGCCGATGATCAGTTTCAATGTAATGCTTTTCATAGGATTTCTTTTTGAATGTTTTAGCAAACAGGCTGAGCAGGACGGCTAATGACCACCTTCGACTGGCATATCCATTTACACTGATCACCAAGCATAATAATATATATACCGGGAGAGATATCAGAAATATTCAGTTCAATTGAGCCTGTAAACCTTTCCTGTAAAATTTTCCTGCCGTTAATGTCCCTTATGCTGATATTTATCTCGTTTTCGCTCTTGCACT
>DOZA01000385.1 GCA_003518245.1 Bacteroidales bacterium
CGTTTGTAGGTATGAAAACCGTTGAAGAAGCAATCGGTGGACGTATAACTATAAATGTGGTTATGGAACCTGAAATCCTGGGTATTGATGAAGTGGTTGTCACATCTCTTGGTATTACCCGTAAAGCCAGAGAGATTGGATACTCATTATCAACTCTTAAAGCTGATGAACTTACTCAGGCGAAAACACAAACAATTTCGTCCGGGCTGGTTGGTAAGGTAGCCGGTCTGCAGATTAACACCACCAGTGGAGGTGTTAACCCTGCGCAAAGAGTAATATTAAGAGGAAACAGGTCATTCCTTGGAAATAACCAGGCCCTTGTTGTTCTTGATGGTGTTCCCGTTTCCATAGGCTATCTGGCAACATTGAACCCGAATGATGTAGAAGATATCAGCATCCTTAAGGGTGCTAATGCATCTGCTTTGTACGGATCCGATGCTGCTAACGGTGTAGTCATGGTTACAACAAAACAGGGCAGCAGGGATAAAATACAGGTGCAGTACAGTAATACCACAACTTTTGACCAGGTGGCATTTCTGCCTGATTTTCAGACCCGTTTTGGAGCAGGATCATCTTCCGATGCCTATGGTAACCCAGTGTATGAAACCTATGAGAACCAGCAGTATGGTCCTGAGTTTGACGGTGAAATGAGACGCATAGGCATGGGTGATGAATATGACCGTTGGGAAGAATATCCTTTCGAAGCTCGTCCCGATGAGAAGAAAAATTTCTTTGATACCGGTCTTACCATGCAAAACGATCTGTCTTTCTCTGCAGGTAATAACAGCGGAAGTTATTTTGTTTCAATCCAGGATGCTGTTGTTAAAGGATTGGTTCCAAAAGATCGGCTGAGAAGAAACTCCGTCCGTTTTAACGGAACAAGAAACTATGGAGGCTTCACAGCAACCGTTAATGTTAACTATGCACATACCGAGGATGATATCACTGTGACTAACGTGCTGTGGTCGGTTTACAATACCCCACAGAATGTTCCACTTAATTCTTATTCTGACTGGAGGGCACCCAGTACACCGGAAGAGACAAACTGGGGAGATATAAACCATTACTTTAATGCCTATTATGACAATCCATACACCGAACTGGATAAGAACAGGCGTGACAGGAGAAGAGATTACGTGATTGGAACTCTTTCACTATCACAGGATTTTACCTCCTGGCTTAATGTAATGTTAAGAAGTTCAGTATCAGCTAACTTTACTACCTATAAGACAAGATATGAAGAATGGGATTTCTCTGAGTGGGCAATTAATGAATCAGGCCGTGCTGTCACTCATGATTTTCCTGCTGATGTGTCTGACGGTATGAATATGGGGTATCGCTGGACGAATGACCTGCTGATCAAAGCAACCAGATCATTTGGTGATATTTCCATGACAGCTATTGCCGGAGGAACAACACGTTCCACATTTAGCAACTCATTGTCCGTAGGCGTTCCCTCACTGGAGGTTCCCGGTTTGTATAATATTTCAAACAGGAAGGGAGAACTCAGTGGTTCTCAGTCATACTACGAGACAAGAAGGACCAGTGTTTTTGGTGATTTAACACTTGGATACAGGAATTTCCTCTTCCTTCATGCTTCAGGACGTAATGACTGGGATTCAAGACTGAATTCTGAGTACTGGTCTTACTTCTATCCCGCGGTCGATGCATCATTTGTATTTACCGAAGCTATACCTGCACTTAAGGGCAATCCCATTTTAACTTATGGAAAAATACGTGGAGGTATTGCCAAAGTGGGTAGTGTAAGTATCGGTGCATACAATCTTGAAAATGAGTTCTATGTTATCGGCGACTTTCCCTACGCTCAAACAGTTGCGCACGGGATTAGCAACTCGATGAAGAATCCTTTCATGGAACCTGAATTTACACTTTCTAACGAGATTGGTATTGATCTGAATTTCTTTGAATCAAGGATAAATCTCGAGGCTGTATATTATAATATGTCAACAACAAACCAGACTCTTCCTGCTGACATACCACCATCTTCAGGATTTACATCAATGTATATTAATTCAGGTGAGATGTTCAATGAAGGTATAGAACTTGAATTACAGTTGGTTCCTGTATTTAAACAGGATTTAAGGGTTGATCTGAATATTAACTATACTTACTGGCATAACGAAGTTAAATCTTTAACCGAGGCCTTTACTGAACTTTCGCTGGGTAACTATGTTCATGCTATTGTCGGAGAAACCTATCCAACTCTTGTGACCTCTGATTACGAGAGAGATCCTGAAGGAAGAGTAATAGTGAACGCAAAAACTGGATTACCCACTAAGAGTACAGATTTGTTCCGTCAGGGACAAACAACACCAAAGCACATAGTTGGTATTCAGCCTCATGTCAGGTATAAAGGATTCAGTTTAGGAGCCTCATTTGAATACAGGGGCGGATTTGTAATGCGTTCAGGTCCAGCACGTGACATGTCCTTTACAGGTATCTCGGATATTACTTCCTGGACAGGACGTGAGAAGTTTGTGTGGCCAAATTCAGTTATAAACGTTGGTACAGAAGATAATCCGGAATATAAACCAAACGAAGACATACAGACCAACGCTGGAAGCGTTAACTTCTGGACACAAACTTACCGGTCAACAATAGATAATTTTGTGATAAATGCTGCTTTCTGGAAAGTGAGAGAGATTACTCTATTTTATGATGTACCAAGGACTGCTCTTACCTTTACCAATAATCTTGTTAAAGGCATACGTGTTGGATTTGTTGGAAGAAACCTGTTTATGTTATTACCTGAGTCAAATATGTATGGTGATCCTGAATCTAACAATGGTACAGGTAACGCAGTCGGATATGCACCGGGTGGTGCAATACCTCCAACCAGGTCATACGGTTTTAACCTAACCTTTACATTTTAACTAAATCGATATTACTATGAAAAAGATAATAATTTATACATTTCTGGCACTATTCTTAGTTAGTATTGTCGGATGTGAGGAATGGTTGGATGTAAACCAGAACCCCAACGATCTGACAATATCTACGCCTGAATTAGTGTTTACCGGTGCTGCCAAGCTATATGGTGAGCGCCAGTTTATGGGATCTGGGTTTTCATTGTTCGGGGTCTGGATGGGATATTTTGGCCACTGTGGTGGATGGTCAGGCTGGCACGAGGTGCACAGTTACCAAATGACCTCATCACAGTATACAGGGTTCTGGAATCCTTATACGAATATCCTGAAAAGCACAAAATATGTTAAGGATCATTCCATGAAAGAAGGTAACTGGGGTCTTGTAGGTGCATCCAAGGTAATAGAAGCAGGTACTTACGAGCGAATAATTGATACCTATGGCGATGTTCCCTGCTTTAGTGCCACTGGCGGTATGGAGGGTGTCACAAACCCTGTTTATGACGATGCACAAGAAATATATGAAGATCTTGTTGTACAACTGGACTCTGCAGTATGGTACCTCAATGAAGCGATTGATGGACACGTTGATATTGATGCAGGTGCTGACCCTCTTTTTGGAGGCAATAAAACAAAGTGGATTCAATATGCCAATGTTCTTAAAATGAGATTGTTGCTCAAGCAGGCTGATATGTCTGGCCGCGATTCTTACATTAGTGCTAACTGGTCATTTGACGATGCAGGTTTTCCAACCGAGGTTACAATGAACCCAGGCTATATTTCTGGATCAAGCGGTAAGATGAATCCACTTTACGAAAGCTACTACAAGAATTATAAGGATGACTGGACCTCCGGTCATACTCAGTATGGTATGAATGTGTTCCTGCAACACCTCTACCAGGAAGGGAATGACCCAAGGATGATGATGTGTTTTATACAGGGAAAATATTCAGACGACTGGAGCCATGGGCTGCAGCTTGGTATTAACGGTGCCCCTGAAGATCATTATGGAGGTGTAGCAGGAGAAGCATGCTTGATTGGAGCTGGTATCGCCGGGAAAAATGATGATGATTCACAGGTAATGAGTGAACCTGAAATTAAGTTCATGATGGCTGAAGCCGTTGCAAGAGGGTATACTATACCCGGTGTAACAGCAACTGCCGAGGAATTATGGGAAGAAGGAATTGAGGCTTCTTTCTATTATTATGGTAACAGGGCAGATTGGAATTCAGGAGATATATCTGATACACTCGCTTATTACATGAATGAAATTGAATTACATAGTGAACTGGGATGGGATGCAGGAAATCCTATAAAATCAATTATATATCAGAAATATCTTGCTGGCCTTGGACTCTATCACTACCAGGCATGGACTGATTATCGCAGGACAGGGTATCCGGATCCTTATGATAAGAATGCTGTTGACTATTCAATGATATCTTATTATTATATAACCGTCAAAGACCAGGTTCCTGTCAGGATGCTGTATGTACAGGATGAACTTGACCTCAACCCCGTGAATGTTAATAGTGCTATTGATAAAACAGGATATCCTTATAATGATCAATTTATAATGGACGCAAGGATTTTCTGGGATGTTAATTAATTTAAAATTTGGAAAGATGAAAATAATATACAGAATTTTATTATCCATTACGGCCTTAGCACTGATTACGCTTACCTCATGTCTTGATGACTCGGTTATGGATACTGAGGTTACACGGTTTGATGAAGTGCCATATGTAGTGGATTTTAACGAGATACCTAATACCAGTGGGTATATAATACGCTCATTTAAGGGAACAACCGACCCTGATTTTGCCCAGGCTGCCAGCTTTCGCGTCAACCTGTCATCACCCTACCAGCTCAATTATGACCTGAATGTGACAGTTGAGTATGACCAGGATGCTGCTGACGCTTATGCAGCTGACAATGCTGGTTGGGTTTCACTGAGTCCTGCCAAACAGGATTTTACATCAGCTACAGTTACAATACCCGCCGGGGAAAGAGAAGCTGAATTTACAGTTAATTTCTATACCGAGGGTTTGTCCGCTGATGACAAGATTGTTGCAGCATATTCCATTACGGATGTTGATGATCCAAATGTAATAATAAGCGGTAACTTTGGCACACAGTATGTCAAGGTTGGTGTGGCCAATATATTCGAAGGTTCATATACTGCCGATGTTGACTGGTTTTATGGAGGTGGTCCCAACTATGGTGGTTACTATGAAGACTGGCAGTTGATTACCCG
>DOZA01000135.1 GCA_003518245.1 Bacteroidales bacterium
CCTTTCTTTACCCGCATTTTTCCTGATCTTCCAAGGGGTCACCCTGCTTATGGTTCTATAATTATGAACCTGGCAGCCAATATGCTTGGACTGGATAATGCAGCTACGCCCATGGGGCTGAAGGCTATGGGAGAAATGCAGGAAGTAAATAGTAAAAAGGACACAGCTTCCAATGCACAGATAATGTTTCTTGTATTAAATACTTCAGGATTAACAATTATACCTGTAAGTATAATGGTTTTCAGAGCTCAGCTGGGAGCATCCAACCCTGCTGATATTTTTATTCCTATACTCCTTGCTACCTTTTTTTCAACAATAACAGGACTGGTTGCAGTATCGGTGGTGCAGAAGATAAAACTGTTTGACAGGGTCGTATTAGCTTATCTTGGTGGTATGACAGTATTAATAGTAGGCGTTATCTGGTACTTCAGCAGCCTGCCTAAAGAAGATATTACCAGGATCTCTACTTTTGCAGCTAATTTTATATTGTTCGCTATAATAATTGCTTTTATTGTACTGGGGCTGTTAAAGCGTATTAATGTTTATGAAACATTTATAGAAGGCGCAAAGGATGGTTTCAAGATAGCCATACGAATAATACCTTTTCTGGTAGCAATACTTGTTGCAATAGGTGTTTTCAGAGCATCAGGGGCAATGGATATGCTGATAAGCGGCATAAAGCACCTGCTCGATAGCGTGGGTATAGATTCAAGCTTTACCGGTGCATTACCTACAGCATTGATGAAACCGTTAAGTGGTGCCGGAGCAAGGGGAATGATGGTTGATGCTATGAGTACATATGGTGCGGATTCATTCGTAGGCAGATTATCATCTACTGTACAGGGAGCAACAGATACCACTTTTTATATTATTGCAGTCTATTTTGGATCTGTAGGGATAAAAAATACGAGGTACGCTGTTACCTGTGGACTGATAGCTGATTTTGCTGGTATTATAGCAGCAATTTTTATTGGTTATTTGTTTTTTGCATGATTATTTAATTGATGCATGACATGGGATACTTGTCTGCTGATAATAAGATAATTTAACTTCATCAAAAAGGTATATGCTATACCGTATTATACGGGGAAGGAAGATTAACACCAGCAATTATTGATATAAGCGACAATGAATACACAATACAGAAACTTCTTTTCAATGGGAACGAGATTGGATGCTGTATTCATTGATATTGATGAAAAGTATGCTGATATCCTGTTATCAGGGATAAAGAACAAACTTGAGGAAATTGAAAATATCCTGAGTATTTACAGGCCTGATAGTGAGTTGTCCATACTGAACAGAACAGCTCATAAGCAGGATGTTGTAGTCAGCAGGTATCTTTACAATGCTATAAGTGAATGCATGAATTATTATATACTTACTGATAGAGTTTTTGATGCCGGCAGGGCAAAGCTCACAGGATATATACAGGGTGTTGGAAAGAATGAATCTGAAGAACTAAAGGAAATGCTCGAGACTTCCGGAATGGAACTTGTTGAACTTAAAAAAGAAGGTAGTATAATCAGATATCATGGTAAAAATGTTAAGATTGATTCAGGAGGATTTGGTAAGGGTTTGGCTATAAGGGAGGTTAAGAGAATATTGCTTTCCGGGGGTGTTGAAAATGCTCTGGTAAGCTTTGGTGAAAGCTCAGTCCTGGCACTTGGATCACATCCTCATGGTAATCACTGGCCTGTAGCGATAGCAAATATTTTTGACAGGAAGACAGCAGCAAAGGTGACAAGGATTAGTAACAGTAGTATATCAACATCAGGAACAGGATTTGTAGATGCATCTGGATTATTCAAACCGGCAGGAAATATTTTCAAACCTATAACTGGGGAGCCTGTTGATGATCCTCGCACAGTGTCATTTATTTCAGATGATCCACTTGAGGCTGAAATACTGTCAACAGCTCTACTGATTGATAGTGAATGTCTCCCTGCAGATTATGACAGATCAGGCAAAGAAGCATTTGCTGTAATGTATGATTCCAGGAATAATTTTATCGTAAATGAAATTTTTTAATCGTTGGCATCGGACTATCTTTATATGTTGAAAAAACTGATCATATGATATATAAACAATCCAGAAGAGATTTTCTTCAGAAAACAGCACTTATAACAGGTGGTTTATTCTTAGGGTCACATTTTCCTGATCTTAAGGCACAATCAGTTATTGAGGGTGGTAATGGTAAGATAGTAAGGCTTGGACTGATCGGGAGTGGTTCCCGTGGGCAATACCTGATGACCCATATTAACCTTATTCCCGGCGTTGAAGTAGTCGCTGTTTGTGATAATTACCAGCCTAACCTTAATAAAGGAGTAGAAATGACAGGTGGTAAAGCTGAACCGTTTGATGATTACAGCAAGCTCCTTGATAAAGACGATATTGATGGAATTATTATTGCTACCCCTCTGTACCTGCATTCAGTAATGGCAGTTGATGCATTAAATGCAGGTCTCCACGTATTCTGTGAGAAGGCAATGGCTAAAACACCATCAGAATGCCTTGATATGTATAGGGCACAGCAAAAGACAGGAAAAATTTTGCTGATAGGTCACCAGAGGATGTTTAATCCCAAGTATCTGAAAGCATTTGAAATGATAAACCACGGACAGCTCGGTGATATTACTCAGATAAGAGCATACTGGCACAGAAATAATGATTGGAGAAGGGAAGTACCGGAACCTGGTCTTGAAAAAACGATCAACTGGAGATTATACTGGGATTATTCAGAAGGGCTGATGACAGAGCTGGGTAGTCACCAGATACAGGTAGCTAACTTTATTAAGAAAGATTTTCCAAGAAGGGTTTCTGGTACAGGCAGTATTAATTACTGGCACGATGGAAGAGAGGTTTTTGATAATGTAAACCTTGTATACGAATACCCGGATGGATCATCTCTTATTTACGATTCAATGATAAACAATGCCCATTACGGACTGGAAGAACAGATAATGGGTCCCAAAGGAACTATGGAGCTTGAAATTGGCAGGATGTATTCGGAGAACCCTCCCCCGGCCCCCGGCATTCTGCAACTGCTTAATAATATAGAGCACAAGATATTTGATCCTCTGCCACTTGGAGGAAAAAGCTGGATACCTGAAACAGAAGTTAAAAACATTGGTGAATATATTTATGAAGTAGACCTGGAAGATGATGGTACTGCTCTTGAAATGGAAGGATTTGCGCAGATGATCAGGGAGGATCATCACAGTGATATATTACTTAGAGAAGCATATTATGCCTCCATAGCTGCAGTTCTTGGTAATGAGGCAATTAAGAAAGGTGAAGTGATAGAGTTTCCTGAAGAATACATATTATAAATAACCATATTATGAAAGACCTGGTGATAAAAGGAAAGTGGCTGAAAAGAGAGCTTATAATTCTTGCGGCAGTTTTTTTACTGGCTGTAATAATCAATATAATTGGTATAGTCCAACATGATACAAAATGGATTGAGATGATCAGTCAGCTTCATGTAGTAATAATACTGACAGTAATATTATATGTTTTGTTATGGATCATAAGATCTGTAATTTATGTTCTGGTACTTCCATTTAAAAGAAAAAAGGAGGAAACAAAATGAAAAATTTAACTTTAGTAATCATTACACTTACCCTATTATTTAATTCATGTCAACAGAAAGAACCCTGGATTGATTTGATTGGTGATAACCTTGATAACT
>DOZA01000133.1 GCA_003518245.1 Bacteroidales bacterium
TATTATCCAAAAGTTTTTTTCTCATCTGTCATTATAGTTACTTATACGGCAAGTGATTACAGTTCCCAGCCCTGTTCATATTCACGCCGCATCAATGCTATGGCTTCTTTATCATCACGCACCCGGCCGGTATCAATATCCACATCTATCATTTTTCCTACCCTCTGGGAAATATTGCCCAAGTGACAGAGGTTAACGCTTATTGCCTCGTCATCTACCGGTGCATGCAGTTTTTCTCCCCTTCTTATTGCTTCAAGGAAGTTGTACATATGAAGAATATCCAGGCTACCTGATCCCCTGGTACCCGTTGTTTCACTTTTCCCTGTTTCTTCTTTCTTCTCAACCAGTTTACCGGAAAGATCGTACATCTCGTAGCCATTCCTGTGAAGGACAAATGATCCGTTTGTGCCTTGTATCATGGCTCCCCTGCCCATATTATACTCCTTCATACCATTACAGCTTTTCCCTTCCCATGTTATAAGTTTATCATCACTATACTGGTAATTAACAACCTGTGTATCATAAAATTCCCAGTCATCACCTTCATAATGTAGCCGGCCGCCCATAGCTGATACCCTGTCCGGATAATCAACACCCAGGGCCCAGCGACAAACATCCACTTCGTGTGTTGCATTATTGAGTAATTCACCTGTTCCCCATCTCCAGAACCAGTGCCAGTTATAATGAACAATATTATCACGGTAAGGGGTACGTGGTGCAGGTCCCTGCCAGAGGTCCCAGTTGAGCCATTCCGGCACGGGTATTTCTTTACCTCTTCCTATTGGCCCCCTGGTATTGGCATACCATGCTTTACCAAAATAGGGTTTTCCTATATCGCCCTTCCTGATACGTTCAACTGCCTCAATACTTGTTGGGGCTGAACGCTGCTGATTACCCATCTGTATTACTTTACCTGATTCCTTGTATGCCTCTACTAGCTTCTCGTTCTCATATATATTATGACTGGAAGGTTTTTCAAGGTACACATGCTTACCTGACCGGGTGGCCATTATTGCCATTGGGGCATGCCAGTGATCGGGTGTGGCCACTGTTATGGCATCAACTGATTTATTCTCGAGCAACTGTCTTATATCGCCTATACCTGCAGGTTTGCTACCGGCAATTTTTTCTACTTCATCAATACCTTTGACAACAGCCCTGCTGTCAACATCACATATATGAGATATTGCTGTACCCGTACAACCCAGTATGGCATTTATATTGGCCAGCCCCCTGCTGTTAACGCCAACAGCCGCAAATATGATCCTATCATTAGCCCCGATAATCCTACGATAACTTGCTGCACTCAGACCCATACCACCAATGGCCAGTCCGGCAGTCCCCAGAGCGCTCTTTTTTATGAATTCTCTCCTGTTGGTTTCCATAATATTACTTTATAATTCCTTTATTTTTATGCTCCTGAATGACACCTTTGCACCATGATCCTGAAGGAGTATATGTCCTTCTGCATGTTCACCGAACCCAGGTACATCATTAAATTTACTGTTTGAAACAAGCTCCCTCCATTTTTCGGTTCCCCTTACATATTCAACTGTCATCTGGTTGTTAAGCCAGTGCTGTACATTTTGCCCGTTCACAACAACTCTTGCCCTGTTCCATATTCCCGGCCCGTTATCTCTTGGACTTACAGGTTCTATAAGATCATAAACACCCGCTATTCTCTCCTTGCCGGGCAGGTCGTCATATGCTCTTCTATCAATAATCTGATATTCGCATCCAAGATTGTAAGCAGGATCATTCCCCATATCACCACTCACAAAGTATTTAATCCCGCTGTTAGATCCATGTTCATATTTAAAATCAATAATAAGTTCAAAATCAGTGAAAACATCAGTGGTTATTATATCCCCTCCTGCTTCGTTTCTTACAAATTTACCATCCTCAATAAGCCATCCTTCTTCAGGAAACATATCCGAGTTGACAGATCTCCAGCCATCGCTGGTACTACCATCAAAAAGTAATCTCCAGCCTTCCTGTTTCTCTCTCTCGCTCAATGAATTAACAAGGTAGCTGTTCTGTGGTATATCCTTGCTGTAAGGTGTGACATATGATGCTACTTCATCTTTAATGATCCTGATATTTTTCCAGATCACCTTTTTACCTAACCTGGAACTATCATTCCCGATACTATGAACCTGCAGCCCTATAAAACCTGAATCTGTCATGTCATCAATAAGATCACTGCAGGGAATACCATTACACCAGATGCGTATACTGTTACCTATAGCTTCCACCCTGAAATGATTAAACGCACCATCAATAAATGCTTCCTTACCCTCAGGATTGCGGTCCAGCGGGTATAACCACATCCGTCTCGATTCATCATAAATACCTCCTGACCACGCTCTCTCTGACGGATCTATCTCAACCTGGTAACCATGCACTGTACCGTTTAAATAATCCGGCAGGCTATTACTTCTGATCTGAACACCGGAATTCATTTCAGGATCAACCAGTACATCAAATTCAAGGATAAAATCAGTAAAATGATCTTTTGTGCATAAAAATGAGTTCGGCGACCTCAAGACAGTACTTCCTTCTATTGTACCATCCACGATCTTATATTCTGCATTACCGTTAAGTTGTTCCCAGTTATCAAGGTTATCACCAATCAAATCAATCCAGGGTTCTTTCTGTTGACATGAATTAAATAATAGGGTAAGTGTAATGATTACTAAAGTTAAATTTTTCATTTTGTTTCCTCTTTTTTTCTTTTAAATGGAAGTACCAGAACATAAAT
>DOZA01000209.1 GCA_003518245.1 Bacteroidales bacterium
ATTTCATACAATCTTGTTACAAGGTAAAGGCCCATTATATCGGCCTTTGCTTCTTCAAGTGCAGAGTACTGTTCTTTTAGTGCCTCCCTGACTGTTCCTTTACCATTGATGGTATTCTTTATACCCATACCATGAGATACCTCGTGGAAGGTTGTATTTTCAAAGAATGCATTAAAAGTAATATGTTCACGCTGACTCTCATCTATTAACATACTGGCAATAGGGAGGAGTATCTTGTTAAATTTGGCCTCCATGGCATTCCTCAGTTGCAGCTTGCGGCTGCCCACAGCAAGATGTATCTCAGGATCGTTAGGCAGGTTAATAGCTATTGTCTTGCTTCCTGCATTGCAGTCGCCTGCATAATATAGGGCATAATAAACATTCATGTCGGCATCGGTGCCTGGCTTTTCAGATTTGTATTCCCCGGTAACGGGCAAGCCAGCCTGCAAATCAGTCAACATTGCATTGAACTTGGCTAGCTTTGCACTCCAGTCGGGATCTTTCACAAGCACGAAGGATTCATGTGCCGCCTTGTATCCGAAGAGGCCATCTTCATAATTCTCAATGGGACCAACAACAAAATCAATATTTGATTCCTTCATCTCCATCCATGCAAAGNNTATTCATTTGTCATTAAAGCTTCAGCGCGCATGGTAAGATATTTTTTCAGGCCTTCATCTTCTGACAAATCAGCAGCCTTAATCATCAGGTCAGCTGCCTTTTGATGTTTCTCCTTGTAGGCTACCGAATAAGGAACGGTAATGAGATTACCATCATCATCACGTCGTACAAGAGTATAAAGGCTTGTTTTATCAGGATTATCCCATGCTTCAAATTCCTCAACAGTCATATCTTCGGGGTAGAACTGTGCCACTGGTGGTTTTTGACCCATATTTTCGATAAAGGGTTCGTTGTTTTTCAGCCTGTCCCATGGACCGTAATGAATCATTGCATATTTCCTGACATATTCACTCTCAAGGCTGTTAAGGAACTCCTCCTTATCACCATATGCCTGCATCCAGTAAATATCGTCCATAATCTTTGCAGCATCTATCAGGATACCTATTATCTCCCTTTCACTGTCACTTAACCAGCTAAGGTCAGTCTTAAGTGTGACCTCTTCAAATTGGTCCAGTCTGGCTTTCATATCTTCATCTATTTGATCAGTTTTTGTAACACAACCTGTCATTATAGCAATAAGCATAATGACTAGCATTTTTATAATATTTCTTCTCATAGTTTTGTGGGTTTAACAGATTTGAATGCAAGGTAATAAATTTATGAGAGAAGAGTTTATAGAGGAGGTATAAATATAGGCTGAGTATCCCTGCCTTCCTTCAGGCAGTCAATTAAATATCAAATAATTGCTGCCGGCATCAATTCTTACCTCTGTTTTGCTAATTTTACAACCAGTGGTTATGGAAAAAATAAATTTTAATATGTTCAGGAAAGCTACACTTATTATAATTGCATCCATTTTATTATTCACATTAACGAGATGTTTCACAGGCAGACCTGCTATTACCGGTGATCCTTCCGGTCGCACACCCTCTGCCGTGCGCGAATTTCGTGCTGCCTGGGTAGCTACCGTAGCCAATATAAACTGGCCTCGTAAACCAGGAATGAGTGTTGAAGAACAGAAAAAGGATGCTATTGAGCTTCTTGATCTACTTTATAAAAATAATTTCAACGCGGTGATATTCCAGGTAAGGCCTCATTGTGACGCACTATATAAAAGCGAACTGGAGCCCTGGTCATATTATCTGACGGGTGAACAGGGCAAAGCACCTGATCCTTTCTATGTCCCCCTTGAATTCTGGATCGAAGAAGCCCATAAAAGGGGCCTTGAATTGCATGCCTGGCTAAACCCCTACCGTGCTCACCATGTAGCCGGCGGACCGGTAACAGAAACCTCAATAGTAAAAAGCAAACCCGAGCTGGCAGTTTTCCTTGAAAGAGGATACTGGTGGCTCGATCCGGCTCTGCAGGGAACGCAGGATCATTCATTTAATGTTGTGATGGACCTGGTAAAAAGATATGATCTTGATGGTATCCATTTTGATGATTACTTCTACCCCTACCCCGATTATAATAATTTTAATGATTTCCCGGATGATAAAAGCTGGGAAGCTTATAAAAATATAGGAGGGAAACTGAGCCGCAGTGACTGGAGGAGAAAGAATGTAAATGATTTCATTGAACGTGTATATAAAGGAATTAAATCTGAAAAACCACATGTTAAGTTTGGACTGAGTCCTTTTGGCATATGGAGACCTTATAATCCTCCATCAATATCGGGCTTTGATCAGCACGAAGTCCTTTATGCTGATGCACGGTTGTGGCTTAATAAGGGCTGGATAGATTATTATACCCCTCAACTATACTGGCCGGTAGAACAGTTGAGCCAGAGCTATCCCGTTCTGCTCGGATGGTGGTCATCCGAAAACAAAAAAGGACGCCACCTCTGGCCCGGGATAAGTATAGGAAGATTTAGTGGCCAGAAAGCTATTGATGAAACAATAAGCCAGATAATGATAAGCCGCGGCATGCTTCCTGAAAGCCCCGGTGTCGTTCATTGGAGCATAGGCCCGCTGGTCTTTAATCCTCTTCTTGCTGATGCCATATCTGCAGGCCCCTATAAAAAACAGGCACTGGTACCTCCTTCACCATGGCTAAGCAAGAATGAGCCTGAACCGCCGAAAATGATCATGCAAAATAGTGATGACTCATTGAGTATATCCTGGACTCACGGTAATAAAGAGGATATAGCCAGATGGGTGGTGTATAATAAATACCGGTCATCATGGAAATATTCCGTCTTGGGTAAAGACAGGGATAATATAATGATCCCTTCTTTTAAAATTGATAAAGAAGCATTGCTCAGTATGGATACAGTGACTATGTATGATCAGTCTGAGATATTTACTCCCCTGGTGAGTGTTGCTGTGAGCGCCGTCGACAGGTATGGTAATGAAAGCCGGGTAACAGAAAAACGTGTCACAGGAATATCCATGGCCCAAGCACCCGATCCGGAAAAATTAAGGGCAGAATACCTTCTTTCACTGAGTCAGCCAGCAGATAAGGATCCAGAAGAAAAAAAAGCTTTTCATATAAAAGAATATTTTATACCTGATGAGATACTGAAATCTGATGATCCGGAAATGTTGAAGGATGAAATAAATGCATCGGTTGAAAAGGCAAAGCAAGAGGGATTAAACTCAATATTTCTGCCAATCACAGGCATCAGACCCGCTGTCCCGGATATACTTGAGCATACTGTTGAATCAGCACATACCAGTGGTCTGAAGATATTTTTTGTTATTACACCGTTTAAGGACACAGAGACTATAGCGGACATGAATCTCCCCGGGACAAAAAAAAGAATGAAAGATGAAGTAATCAGTTATATCAAAGAATATAATATAGATGGACTGGGTTTTGATTTTCAGGATTATAAACATGCTGACAGCAGTGCTAAAAATATATTTATCTCAGACCTTCTTGAAGATGCAGTGGTGGAAGCTATGCTCATAAAACCTTACCTGATGACAGCAATTATAGATAATGAAGGAAAAATAAAACCATACAGATCAGACAGGATCAACCCTCAACAGGTGGTCGGACTCAATTTCTTTAATTATTTCAAGGGTGATGCCGGCGGACAGAAAGTATACCTGAAAGATGGAAGGACAAAAATAACTGACGAAGATGGGTTTATTGGTTTTATTACAGAAATCACAGATACATTAAAACTTGAAACATCATTGGGGAAACTAACCTTTCCAACAAGCCTTTGGTCCTTACCGTATGATTATGCTGTTATGTCAGTTGATAGCGTTTCACGCATATCACCATGGGTTGAGTTCCGGAAGATGCCAGATAAATATACCGGTAATCCTGAGTTTGACCTGCTGTGCAAGTCTGCTTACCCTGCCAGGGTAACGATTAACGGACAGGAGGTTAAACAATATAAAACAGGAATATTCTTCAAGACCATAAAGCTCAGTGAAGGCGCTAACCGCGTAAGGGCTACTGCAGTAACAGGTGACTCATTAACAGTCTTCTATGAAAGAGAATTCATTTACGAAACATCAGAAAAGACCAGGGATTCCTATCCCCTCTGGGTAGATGGGTCTTCAGTTGCTCCAGGCTATGATACAGAACTTTTACAGGATGATGTTTTACATTTCAGTTTCAGTGGTTCGTTAGGACAGGAAGCTGATCTATTAATAATACCAGGTAACCTAAAAATTAAGTGTTCATCAACCAATCATGAAGATTACAGCCTGTACCAGGCTGACATTCCTCTTCACAGACTTAATCCCGGGCACAAATACAATATTCTGATACAGTTATCAGCCTCTGACCCTGGTTATAGCCAGGATCCATGTGAAAAGTTATCGCCATTTTCCTTGTATATAAGGCGGCCCGATGAATTCCCCCTGATAAAGGTAAGCAGGGAAAACAGCAGGTTGACTTATAACCTGGGTGCACCGCGGCTTGGCGGCCCCCTGAGGGCTGAACCTCCGGAAGGTACCGTTTTTAAGGTCAGTGGAAAGTTCGGTAATAAATACCGGGTGAAGCTCAGCAGTATTGAAAGTGGTTTTCTTTCTGTAAACGACGTAGAGACAATGGCCCGGGAAGCTGTAAAACCATCATATTATATAACCAATTTGTCATGTGCCTCCACTGCAGAAGCAGATATACTTAGCATACCCTATCAAGAACCAGTACCTTTTGAAGTTCACCCTGATCCGGACGGCAAGAAAATAATAATTACACTCTTCGGGGTTAAAACCAGCAGCACATGGATATCACACCGGGCAGGTCTTAGAATTATTGACCGTATTACCTGGGACCAGCCAACGCCTGAAACCTACAGGGTAAATGTAAACCTTAAAAATGCCGGTATATGGGGTTATGATCTTAAAATTGCAGGAAAGAGGCTAGTTCTTAGATTAAGGTACCCGCCAAAAATTGATCCCAGAGGTAATATGCCTCTAAAGGGCCTGAAGATAGCTATTGAAGCCGGTCATGGAGGGAGCAACACTGGTGCAATTGGCCTGTCTGGATTACTTGAGAAAGATATAAACCTGGATCTTGCTTTCAGGCTTGGAGAATTATGCAGGGAGATGGGAGCTGAAGTGATACAGATAAGGGGTTCGGATATAAACATGACGCTGGAGGATAAACGCGACAGTGCCATAGTAACTGGAGCTGACATGTTGGTCAGTATTCATGCTAATGCAGGGGGTAAAGGCTACCTGCAGGTTGACGGAACAAGCACCTACTATAATAATCCTTTCTGGGCTCCCCTGGCTACGAGTATTTATAACCGCCTGCATGAACTGGGGCTTGATGAATTCGGCATTGTGGGATCATTTAACTATACCGTGATCAGAATGTCGCAGATGCCATCTGTACTTGTAGAACAGGCATTCCTGTCACATGCA
>DOZA01000275.1 GCA_003518245.1 Bacteroidales bacterium
GCCCGGGATGCAATAAAGCCAGCGTCTCCTGAAATTGCCTTGGATTGCCCAGAGTGCCTTTTTTCCAGGACACTTTTCGGATACCTGATGCATCCGGGTAGATATAGTAATATTCATCGATCCAGCATTCCCATCCTGTTTTTTCATTAACGTTCCATGTCAGATCATATACACTTACAGGTGCATATCGCCAATGAACAAGCACCCTTGCGGGTGTGTTTTCAAGGATTCGTACATGTGAATACTTACAATGCCTGTCCTGCATATGTTCGTAACATCCTTCCGTGTTATTCCATGCCTCAACACTCTGATCTGCCATCCAGAAATCATCCTCTGAGATCCATGCCGGAGAATACCTTGTTCCCCTCCAGAAAACAAGCCTTATCCCTGAGTTCTCAAAATTTACTATTATATCCGGATGATCAGCAACCGGCCATAGCTCATCCCATTCTTCATAATATCTGAGCTTTGTATAGGAAGCACCAAAGCGGTCAATTTTTTTAACTTCAGGCATTTCCCTTTCAGGGAATGGTGCTTTTTTACCTGACAGAATAAAGTCTGCTTTTAGCCGGTTTACATCAAGTGCATAATCATAAACTTTCAATTCATCAATTGCACCGTCAAAAGAAAACCAGTATGGGAGGGTACCAAATTGCCTGTGTATGTCAGAAGGTTTTACAGTTGAAAAGTTCATTCCTATACGTGTTTTGTGATTCGAGGGTAGTATAAACTTCTTGTTCACAGCAGCATAGCCTGCCGGCCTCCCATCAATAAAAAGCTGAATCCCCCTACTCTCTGTATACACAGCTACCACATGCTTCCACTCATACAAAGGAAGTGTATAATCATCCGTAATGCACCTGTACAGCTCCCCCTCAATATATAACTCCATTCCCAGCTGTCCCCTTGGTCCGACAGCAAAATAGAATCCCCTGGTACCTTCCTGCCTTTGCCTACCTTCCTGGATACATGCAATTACAGGTACCCAGTTCCATGGATAGGCAGCCTGTGTAAGCCAGGCCTCGACACTAAAAGAACCTTCCAGCTTAATTTCCTGTGCTGAGTTAACATGAATACAAGCTGTAAAACCATCAGGTTTATATGCCTTCCCGGAATATCCTGTTTCAATCAGTTTATAATTTCCTCCAATGGAATCCCCTATTCCTGTTATGCTTTCATACACATACAATCCCTCTGCTTTCTCGAAATCCCAGTGTAATAGTGGTTCAGACTGACTTAATAAAGCAATTGATATAAGAAATGCTGTTGTTGTAAATAGTGTTTTTTTCATGGTTGTGAATTAATAAGATATTTAATCTCAGGATAATCTTTATCGGTATCCCCTGGTTCTATGCGTACGATTTTAAAATCATTTTTCAGGCCCGTTTTAATACAGGCCTGACACGAAGTAAATATTTTTGTTATGATACAATTATTGAAAGTAGGACTGTCAGATACCAGTTTATCAAGAACAGGTGTAAGATAGATACCGGCAAGATAAGTTCCATATGTGCCTAAAGCCGTCGCCGCATTATGATCCGACATTATGAAAAGGATATTGGGTTTGTTTATCTTCTCTGAGCAATAATATAGGCAAAGAATAAGAACCAGGCATAATAAGTCTATTCCGAACAGGGAGAAAAGGGATCTTTGTCTCATTACGAATAATTATTACTTTAAGTCAATCTATAAAATTACTTGATATTTTTCCCTAACCCTATTTTCAATTTATCTAATTATTATACTATACTTACTAATAAGAAATACATTTCCCCATTAAACTATTCCACATTTATCGTGGCTTAAGCGTGTTTGCTCCTGTTACAAAATTTCTATTTTAATAGTACTATTAAACTCAGCAAAAAGTGGTATTGAATCCTGGTATTGTGAGGGGTAGCTCAATGTTCCGGTCTTCCGTTCAACTTTCCGGGGACAAACTTACCCCGTCGTGCATCGGTATCATTACCTCTTGTTCAATTATTGCCATCTCCTCAAGATCTTCAAGAGTTATATACTGTCCTGTTGCATTAAATAATGCTGGAAACAGGAAAAAACTGAATAACAAATTTTACTCATTTTGCCGGATCAAGGAGGTTTATGACTGATTACCTGCATTTATAGAATAAAAAACTATATCATTTTGTTTAACACCGAGGTCCTTTGAAATCATTTTGCATTTAGCTTTTAACAAAAAGAATAAAGTCTTTTCTACTTTTGATAAAGCTTCGTAGTTGCCCTGTCCCTTGCTTATGATCATTTCAGACTTTTCAAATCTTTCTATAAATTCATCATTACATAATCGTAATACCGCACCCGGGGCTGTTGATCCTGAAGACATTAACTCTGCCACAGTATCAAGACCCGAGTCGATAGCATCTTCCATTGTTACATCGTTAATAATGGGTATACCCCTTACAACATAAGTCACCGGTTTACCCAATTCTTCTATTAAGAGCCTGTCAAAAACTGATTCACCTGCATTATCACCTATATACAGTATTGACGAAGCATTATCAAGACTTTCTCTGAATTTATTATAATGAAGAATTGCGAAATCCTGGTCAAGGATCTTATCTATATCCTTTTTCAGGTTGAATTTCTTATTTACACCCAGGTCTATCACATTACCGGCTATGGCTAATCGTACAGCAGTAAGAAGAGTGTCATCAGCATTCCTTACCAATCTTTTCAGTGAAGGGTATAATGAAAGAGCTTCCTTTATATTTGCTTTTTTTATTTCCCGGTAAGGGTCGTCAACACCTGTTATCTCCTTGATCTTCCCGTATATATATTCACCTGTTTCGGGAGGTGTGCTTTCGAGAGGTATATTTTTCATCATTCCCCCAACGTAGTCGATCAGCTCTTTAATCTTTACTTCATCATCTGTTGCCATTCTGCCTGCCCTCAGGGCCTGATCCATAAAACAGGGAAAACAATCAAGATAAGTTTTCATATAATGTTTTTGTATAATAACTAAAAATAGTAACTGACAAAAGTACTCTGATTTGAACAAGCCTCAAAATGTAATTCAATATATCAACTTTCACACCACCCAAAACCTGACTGACTAATTTTTTATAAGATATTGAATAACATAACTGGCCGAATTTATATTACATAATAATGCCTTATATTTAGTCTTTCTCAATAATATAACTACTATGAAAAGAATATCTTTATTTTTATCACTGTCATTTTTGTCATTAAGCATTATATCCCAGGACATTAAGTCACCTGAGGAATTCCTTGGCTATAAACTTGGAACCCAGTTTACTCTTCACCAGAAGGCTGTGGATTATTTCAAATATGTGGCCGCCGTATCGGATAATGTTAAATATCTGTCTTACGGAAAGACCAATGAAGGAAGGGACTTGGGAGTGGTTTTTGTTTCTGATACCGATAATCTGGTCAATCTTGAACAGATAAGGAAGGACAACCTGGTAAATACAGGCCTGCTTGCCGGTGAGAGAACCGGGGACCAGATGCCGCTGGTATGGTTGAGTTATAATGTTCATGGTAATGAATCAGTTGGACTGGAAGCATCATTACAGACATTATATACTCTTGTAAAACGTTCATTTGAAGGAGTTAATGAATGGATGAAGGAATGCATAATTATTATTGACCCATGCCAGAATCCTGATGGCAGGGACCTGTATGCTAACAGGTACAGAAGGTCACAATCCATTAAGCCCAATCCCAATCCTGATGACTGGCAGCATCACCAGCCATGGCCAAGTGCAAGGTTGAACCATTACCTTTTTGACCTTAACCGTGACTGGGTATGGCAAACCCAGGCAGAAACAATGCAACGTATACGATTGTACAACCAATACATGCCTCATGTACATGCTGATTTCCATGAAATGGGATCAGGCTCAACTTTCTTTTTTGCACCCGGGGCTGATCCCTGGCATGATGCAATAACACCTTCGCAGCATGAATTTCATAAACTTACCGGCAAGGCTAATGATGAATTATTCGACAAGGAATATAAGCTCTACTTTACCAAAGAAAGCTTTGATCTGTTCTGTCCCAGCTTTGGTGATACCTGGCCACTTTTTAATGGAGCAATGGGATTTACATATGAGCAGGGAGGTGGAGGCTATGCCGGGCTGGCTATTGACAATAACAATGGTGATACCCTCACCCTTTCGGAAAGGATCGAAGGCCATTTCCTTGCATCAATGGCTACCATAAAAGTAAGCTATGAGAACAGGGAAAAGCTTATAAGTGAGTTTAATAAATTCTTTCTGTCGGGCCTTGAAAAGCCAGTGTTTGAATATGAATCAGTGATAATAAAAGGTGATAATGATAAAGCAGCTGTTACAAGCCTGATGGAAATGCTGGATAAAAACCAGATTAAATACGGACTTGCAGGAAATACCGGTAAAACCTACAAAGCATTTGATTACCTGGCAAATAAAGAAGGTCAGGTAAAAATAACGGATGGAGATATCCTGATAAGTGCAAGGCAACCGCAATCACACCTGGTAAAAGTGCTTTTTGAACCCGATTCAAAATATAACGACTCCCTGAGTTATGATCTCACGGCATGGGCTCTTCCATATGTTTATAATCTTAAAGCATATGCCGTTAAAGACAGAATACAGGGCTTGGATAAAAAACTGGAATCAAAAAATGAAACTAATATTGTCCCCGGGGAAAGACCTTATGCATATATTGTCGATTTCATGGGCTTTAACGAGGTTAAGCTTATGTCATACCTCCTGAAGGAGAAG
>DOZA01000375.1 GCA_003518245.1 Bacteroidales bacterium
GGAAAATGAGGATGTTTTGGAAAAAGCACTGGAAAATAAGACAACAGGATAAAGATTACCAGGATTCAGTTTTACCTACGGGAGTGCCTCGGTTTGGACTGACAGCAGGTCTGCCGGTAACTCTTTCAGGCCTGGTAGGAGAAAATGGCAGGGTATGGGGACTTCAAAATTTTGGATACTCAGCACCTTACAAGGTACTTGATGAGAAATTCGGGTTTACAGCTGAAAATGTTTATGAACAGGTAATGAAGATTTTACAATAATGAAGGAAAAACCTCGTCAATTTCGGGAGTGTCAGGGAGCACTTCCCTGATCTTTTCAAGATAACGGCGTTTTCTTATTAACTCATAACTTGGTTTATAATTTATATCAAAAATCCATCCTGCCTGCATAAGCTTAAAATCATTCAGGTTATGAACATTCTTAAAGTTCACGGCTCTTTTGTTTTTTAAGTCCTCACCCACACCATACGAAAAACCGGGAGTATCAGGTAGACCAAGTTCAAGCACAGGATTTCTTTTACCATTATTCCTGTGATAATATTCTGTAATAAGTTTTAAGATATCAAGTTTATCAGCATCCCTGATCATCTTTGAATAGAAAAGAGTTATTTCATCTTCATCATCAGGTAATACAGCATAGTTATGGTACCTTATTGATTTTACTATAATAGACTTAACGGTATCCTGAAAATGGTCAAGGACATTATTCTCTTGTAGCACCTTGATGCCCAGCTCAGCATGATTCTCTGACTTCTTATCATTGAAAGTACCATACCGGGCATACTGCTCAAAACGCCCCGTGTCATGAAGCAGTGCTATTATTTCGGCCAGGTACATTTCATCTTTATTCAATCCAAGCTGTTTGCCTATTATTAGTATTTCTTTACATACCCGTTGTGTATGGTCCTCTTTCAATTTAATATTTTCCAGTATATCAGGACCACCTTTCTTAAAAGTATTCACAAAAGCTGAGAACCAGCTTTTAATACTGGCCAGATCATCTTCTTTTATGTTAATATGCATTGTATAATATTTCGAGCAAAATTAGTAATTTTTATTATCACTTGTTTTCTCAACACCTATACCTGGACCTTCAGGCATAACCCAGTGTCCGTTATTAAACAGGGCGCCTCTGAATGGATCATTGCTTATGAGCAGAGATCCATCCAGGTCAAGCCACCTCGCAAGAGGCTGAAGCTGAACCGCAGCAGTAATTGCAACTGAGGAAGCAATCATGCAACCAATCATTATATCCAGCTTACCTGCAGATGCTATTATGGCCATCCTGTATGCCTCCATTATACCACCTGACTTCATCAGTTTGATATTTATGCCATCATAAGCTTCTGCAATTGACATTATGTCCTTCGATGTATTCACTGCTTCGTCTGCAATAATTGGCAAAGTTGATCTCTCCTTTAACCACTTAGTCTCCTCAATCATACTCACAGGCATTGGTTGTTCAACAAGATTAACACCCTGCCCTGCAAGCCATTCAATTTTTCTTATTGCTTCTTCTTTATTGGTCCATCCTTCATTTATATCAACCCTCACAGGCTTATCGGTAAGAGACCTGATAGTTTTTATTATCTGCTCATCATTCCTGTTGGTTAGTTTAACCTTTAGTATTTTATATGGTTCTGCCTCTCTTACTTTCTTTTTTAAAATTTCAGGTTTGTCATAACCTATAGAAAATGAGGTGTTAACATGTTTTTCAGGATTTAATCCCAGGTACCTGTGTATGGGGATACCCAGTTTCTTCCCGATCCAGTCGAATAAAGCTATATCAATAGCAGCTTTAACCGGTGATACTCCTGGTATCACTTCATTTGCTTTTCCCGGTAGGTCGTAGAACTCAAATGGATCAGCTTCCTGGTATATAGGGATTAATTTTTTTAGTTCTTCTATTGTCCTGTCCGCATTCTGTCCCGCCCCGGTCATATGAGATGCTTCACCAATACCTGTTATACCGTCTTTACAGTATTCAACAATTACATCCTCTTTATAATCGGCACTACCACGACTTATTGTCCATGTATGGGCAAGGTTAAGCTTTATTTTTTTAAATGTGATGGATGGCCCTGTTGTCTGTTCATTCTTTACGTCCCTCACCAGAGGATCGCAGCCCTGCAATAATAGCGATGTGCCTGCAAGACCTGATAAGGTAAGAAATTCTTTTCTGCTCAGTTTCATATCTGAAAGTTTTAGGAGCATTAAGATACAAAAAACTGAGACGCTTTATGTACTCTCATGACAATGACATCACTTAAAGACCTGATACTTTTACTTAAACTGAAGCATTTACCTTATCAATTATATCAAGTTAATGAACCTTATAAATTATAAAAACATTCGCATGTTAAACATTAAGCATCACAGTTTGTTATCATTAATGAAATCAGGAAATTCATATATTTGCATTAATAATTTATTTAAAACAAACTGAAACTGAAGTATTATGAAAGTTGTAATGTGGATAATTATTATTTTGCTTTTGCTGGTTGCATTAATTTTCGTAGTAGGACTTATTATGCCTGCTGAGATGACCTTGGCTATGGTAAGATGAGAATTGATTCTATAGTACCAGGAAAGTTTGTCAAGAGCTCCATATGGTTTAGATCTGAAGATAATAAACCGGCTACGGTGACATGGGATTTTGAGGAGATAAATGGTAAAACAATGGTTACATGGACTATGTTGATGAAATCAACTAATCCATTTCTAAGAGTGATGAACCAAATGTTTAAGGGATCACTGAAGAAAAGCTTCACAAAAGGACTGGCAAACATGAAAAGCTACCTTGAAGAAAAAGGTGTTAGTATGTCAGAATTAGTTGATATTAATATAAAGGACTTTCCTGCAATGAAAGTGCTGGTAGCTGAACTTAAGATTGTTCAATTTGAGGTCTTTAAAGGAATAAGCGGAATGCATCTCGGGTCTTATGATGACTTTGAGTCATCTTATAATAAGCTTATGGAAGAGGCCAGGGCCAGGAATTTTGAATTGACATGGGAAGCCTGGGAGTTTTATTATACTGATCCGGAAACCGAACCTGATCAGTCAAAATGGAAAACCGAAATAGTATTTCCGGTAATAAAACCAGAATAACCTGACTTATAAATAGATCAGCAAATTAACTAACCAACCAATTGCCCTTTCGTCCTTTTCCTTATCTTAGTGCTTCAAAAAAGAAGGATATGGATTTTAAGATACCGGAAGGTATAAATGGGATGATATTTGATCTTGATGGGACACTCGCTGATAGTATGCCTATCCATATGAAGGCATGGCAGGATGCTTGCAGGAGTTTCGGGATGGATATGAGCAGTAAATTCCTCAGATCTTTCACCGGAACACCGGGTGACAGAATAGCAAAGGCTATTGTCAGGGAGTGTAAAATGGAAGATACTGTTGAACCGGTGCATATAGCCAGAAGAAAGATACAGAACTATATCAATAGACAGCACCTGGTTAAAGAGGTAAAACCGGTTGCCGACATAGTAAGGGAATATTATAAGATGCTACCAATGGCAGTGGGCACAGGGGCGCACAGGGTGACTGCACTTCGAACTCTTGAAATAATAGGCTTGTCTGACTATTTCGAACATATTGTTACCGCCGATGATGTATCAAAGTATAAACCTGATCCTGAAACTTTTCTTAAATGCTCTGAACTAATGAAGGTAGATCCTGCTGATATACTTGTCTTTGAAGATGGAGACTTTGGTATTGAAGCAGCTAAAACAGCAGGGATGAAAGCTGTTGATGTTAGAGGGTGGTATGAATATTCATGGTGAGGAGAGACGAAAGACTAATGACAAACGACGGGCGACAAACGACAAACGATAAAATGGGTGGGCTGAATATTATTTAAACATTAAACTTGAGGATATATAATAAAATCTATTTATTATAGAGACAAAGAAAATATATTGTTCGAAATGCAAAACTCTCTTATACGAGTACTATAAGTCAAAACCAGGTCACCTGGTAAAGTGCTATAAGGACAGGATTAAAAAGGACTATACTGAGGGCGATCTGAGATGCCCATCATGTGGTTTACAATTTGCACGGGAAAGTATGATTCATGGTAAACCCGCGAACAAAATTATTCAGGGTAAGGTTTTTATGAAACACTGAACATCGTTCCCCGGATTTTCAAACTTCCAACCGAATCATACGAGTTTGCAGAGCATACTCTGCCTTCGCTGGGGGGTGTATCAAAAGTAAAAAAATCTTGATTTTTTTACTTTTAAAAGCCGTTTAAAGAAATATAACATATTATTAATAAGCAACATAGAATTTAGAAGACAGGTCAGGAAATAATAATTATTGGCTTTTGATACACCCCCCATGGCTTCGGCAGACAGAGGAGGGTGATGAGCTCGACGAGGTTTTTAGCCGAGTCAAACTAACATACCACATCCTCGAGTCTCCTGTAAAGAACATCAAAGATCTTTTTGACAGGTTCGATGCAGGCAGTGCAATTTTAATTTTAAATTTACTAGATTTGTTATTCAGGCTACTTCAAAAAGGAAGAATTCAGGAAATATATCCTTTTTATTCTCCAGTAATGCCTTAAATTATTATAAATATACTGATAACCAAAAACCTGTATGATGAAAAGGGGATTTTTAATTTTGCTGCTGCTTTTCTTTGTAAGCCTTTGTTCTCCGGCACAGGTGGTCGGATTTAATGAAACCGTAAAAGAAAAAACCGAAAGGATGGCATGGTGGACAGCCGACCGTTTCGGAATGTTTATTCACTGGGGGCTCTATGCTTTGCCTGCCCGCCATGAGTGGGTCAAAAGGTATGAAAGGATGACAGATGAAGAATATCAGAAATATTTTGAACTGTTTAACCCTGACCTTTATAATCCTCATGAATGGGCACGTATGGCCAGGGCTGCTGGGATGAAATATGCTGTTATTACTTCAAAGCACCATGACGGTTTTTGCTGTTTTGATTCTGAGTTTACTGATTATAAGGTAACCAACACACCCTATGGCAAAGATCTTCTCAAAGAGTGGGTTGACGCCTTCAGGGATGAGGGCCTTAAAGTAGGTTTTTATTATAGCCTTCTTGATTGGCACCATCCTGATTATACTATTGACAGAAATCACCCGCAAAGTGCCAGCACAGAGGAAGAATATAATGAGCTTAACAAGGGTAAGAATATGGATGATTACCGTATTTATATCAAAAACCAGGTAAGAGAATTGCTTACTAACTACGGGAAAATAGATATAATGTGGCTTGATTATTCTTTCCCGTCAGGCAAACATGGCAAGGGCCGTGATGACTGGGATTCAATGAACCTGCTGAAAATGGTTCGTGAGCTGCAACCGGGTATTATTATTAATGACAGGCTTGATCTTCTTGATGTTGAGGGAGGATGGGATTTCACTACACCTGAACAGTATAAAGTATCGGAATGGCCAACACGTAATGGTAAAAAGATACCCTGGGAAACATGCCAGACTTTTTCCGGTTCGTGGGGTTATTACAGGGATGAAACAACATGGAAAAGTACCAAACAGCTTCTCGTATTGCTTATTGAGTCGGTTAGTAAGGGTGGTAACCTCCTTCTTAATGTTGGCCCGACAGCAAGAGGAACTTTCGATCACAGGGTACAGGACAGGCTGAATTCAATAGGTAAATGGATGCGGTTTAACAGTCCTTCAATATATAATTGCACTCAGGCACCCAGTGAATTTGACAAACCTGAAAACAGCCTTCTGACCTTTAACCCCGCGACAAATCGCCTGTATATTCATTTGCTTGATTATCCACTGCATAGATATACCTTAAAAGGTTATGCGGGTAAGGTGAAATATGCGCAGTTCCTTCATGATGGGTCAGAGATAATATTCGGTAAACCAAGGCATAATGTAACATACCAGGAGGAGAGGCAGAAAGATGATCTTATACTTATCCTGCCTGTCTTAAAACCTGATGTTGAAATCCCTGTTATTGAGCTGATCCTGGAACAATAATTTCAAATCCCAGGTATCATTTATGGAGGTAATTGAAAAAATCACCTTCAAGGTACATCTCTTTGCTGAGGGGTTTGAAGTCTTTTGAATCAGCTATTACATCGTAGTCTATTCCTTCTCTGAGATGGGGTAGGGTACTGGCTGACTTGGTTCCAAGTATATAATCAATAGTCGCCTTAAGTAAGGTTTCATTCTCATCACCAAAGGGTAAGAGGTTAACAAAGTCTTCTTCTGCAAATTCATCAGGAGCAAGTCCATTAACAAAATCTGAAACACCATCAGCATTGGTAAGCTTAAGCACAATAGGTTGCATGGCCCATTTATGAGAGGTGACAACATTGCCCTGGTTGTCATAATCTTTGACTGTGATCGATCCCACATATTTCCCTACAGTGTTGGCACCTACCAGTTTGACATCAAAGTAGGGTTCCAGCCCGTTTATTACCAGCTCACTAGCCGAAGCCGTAGACCCTGTTGTTATTACATACAGATCAGTAATTCCAAGGTTTGAGATTGGTGTGGCTGCTGTTGTTTCAGTTGCCTCAATTTCATCTGTAAAGTAATAATTAAGTATGTCTTCACCGTAAGTATCTTCAAAGTAAGCCGTGTATTTATCATTCCACTGTGACCTGGAAAATAACTTTGTATCATCGGTGCTGTAAATCATACTTGCAAAATAAATTGCTGTTTGTATAGATCCGCCACCATTATATCTCAGGTCCAGTATCAATCTACTAACTCCCTGGTTTTTAAAATATTCAAAAGCATTATTTAGCTCTATATCAAAATCTGATGTGAAAGCATTGTATACAAGATATCCTGTAGGTACTCCACCTACATCCAGTACATCATAATAGTGTACCGGGTTTTCCTGTATCACAATTGCTTCCATGAGATCTGTTTCATCACCCAGATAAATGGTATTATCTGTAATAGTTGCTTTCGTCAGGGTATATATCTCAGAATCGAAAAGGAGATCGACATAATTATTTATTGTTAACTGCTGACCATTGACCTCAAGGAAAAAGTCACCCCTCTTGAGCCCGGCATTATCAGCGGGTGATCCGGGCAATACATATCTTATATAACCAAAAACATCATCTGAGCCGGATAGCCTGACCAGCCTGAAATCATAACCCATCGATTTAGAGATGCCTGCAAATGAGTTTTCCAGCTCTTCCCAGTCATCAACTATCCATGACCACTTATCTATTGTACCATACTGGTAAAGAAGGTCATAAAATAACTCATCATAGTATATGTCAAAACCGTTCAGGTATGTATATAATGCATCAGTTGTTGCAAAATAGTTATCACCAAGTTTATTAACCTTGTCATACCACAGGTAAACATCTTTCAGCCCACTGTATATAAACGTACTTATCCTGTCAGGCTCTTCAACAGGATCATCATTTTCATTTTCCTTGCGTGGTATCTCCTTCTCACAGGCATTAATTCCCAAAAGTAAAACAGCAAAGAACAGTAATAAAATCTTATATATGCTTTTCATCGTTATTAATATTTTTTAAACCCAATATATAAATCAGAATTATAAAAATACAAAAATTATGCCTTAAAAATAAACTCATAATATTCTCTAATAATAAAATATATTGAACTCTATTTGAAATCTGTTAATTTAATAACCAAATTTGTAAGTATATTGTTTGAAATAATAGTTGAGTGGTTCAATTTACATAAATAAAGTTATATGAAACAGATAAAGATTATAACGGTATTAATCATATTCCTGAGTACTGCCGGTTGTGCTACCTTTTTTAACAGTGAACATGAGCTTTTTCAGGTGCATGATATTTATTACCAGTCATGGGTGATAAAAAACCTGGAGAAAGGAACTGATGTAGTGATTGATTTCCGGAACCTGGATGAAGCTGTTGAGTTTACTTCATTAGTATTCAGAGGCATAGAGGTGGATGTGTCTGTTCAGCCTGCCGGAAAGAAAACAATAGTTAAAGGAGTAATTAATACAGGTCCATCGATTATTGAGAATTATGAATACAAGGTTTCCGGCTATGAGGATATGATCAAATACAGGTACCTGGGGAAAGAATTTGCCTATCCTTTGAAGAACGTCAAAAGGGAGAGTACTCGTTTTATTGAATAATACCTGTCGGTATGTCAGAAACAGATTGTGCTGATGGGTATACTGTCAGTATCATCAATATCCAGCATTGTATTTATAAGTCTCAGCTCGCGGAATTTCTTCAGGCATGCCGGTGTAATATCCAACTCTCTTATGAGCCCATTATTAAGAAGGTATTCTCTTTTTGTCCCTCTCAGCAGAAATCCTGAAGGGGTATACCAGATACCATCATTGCCCCTGACTATGATATTAGCGTAAGAAGTATCAGTAATCATACCATCTTTAACCATTACGATATCGTCGCATCCGTTTGATTGCTTCAGTAATGTGTTTATGGCTGACCTGTCTATGAATTTATAGTTATAATTAATCTCACCTGCTTCCACCAATTTAAGGGTCCTTACCTTTTTAATCTTACATTTCTGGCATGCATACTCATGTCATTACGGATAAGATCTACGATTGTATTATGTTCAGATTTTTCCTTTTCATCCATCAATATTACTTTTTCAGCTTCGGGCACTGATGAATCAATAGTCCCTTTCATAGGGAACGATCTGATTTCACCTTTTTGATCTATTTTTACAAAAATTTCAGGAGAAAAAACCACGTATTTGTTTTGATAAAATAATCTGTATTTTGCACGGCTGCAGTAAAAGATTTCTTCGAGCCTTGCAGCGGTACTAATCCTGCTGGGAAAGGTGAGATTCAGAAGGTAGGAATTACCATGTGAAATGTTTTCAATAACCTTATCAAACGCTTCTTTGTATCGGACAAAACTTATAGGATAAACCTTAAGACTTATTCTTTTATTTTCAAGAGCTTTGCCTGGATCTGGATTATTAAATAACTCGCTGATAATAATAATGTCCTGAGGTAGATTATCAAGGCTGTATATCACCTGAGGGAAGGGTAATGGGGGTAAAGCATAAGGATTTTGATATTGAAGCCGTTCAGTTTCATCCTGAGTCAATTATGACTCCTCATGGGGAAGAAATGATCCGGAACTGGTTGGAAGGATAATCGGATTTATAAAACAAGGCTCATAACTATTTTAACATTCTTTAAAGTTTACGGCAATTATTATATTTCTTTAGAAAAGGAATCTTTCATATATTTGCTGCACTTCTGGTATTTATTATATGAGCTTAATAAGAAAATATAAATATTTAATTCTCCTGGTAACCGTACCTATTCTAATGCTTTTTATGTCAAATTCACTCATCAACAGGCATAATCATTATATCAGGGGATATATGTTTACTCATGCTCATCCTTTTAACAAAGAACCTGATAATAAACAATATCCATTCCACGGTCATACAGATGCCGAGCTGGTTGTACTTGACCTGCTTGGTAATATTGACATGCTGGCATTCTGGATATCACTAGTTATAATATCTTTAGTGGCATTCGGCAGATATCTGCCGGTACTATTTCCTGGTATTCAAAGAGGACCGGAGATGCCCGTTTATCTGACACGGGGCCCACCAGTTTATACTTGTAATAATTAACACTGAAGTTTGCCAAGGTTTATTCTTTATATGATAATTAACTGATTATGCATTTAAAGAGAATGACTAATATTATTTAAGTATAAACTAGAAATATGAAATATTCAATAATTACTTTTTTACTGATCTTAAGCAGTATATTAGTATATCCTCAGGAAAAGACAATACCGGATACAATAAATATGGAACGATTATTGGAAAGGATTGAAAAGCTTGAAGCTGCGACTGGCGAAAAGAAACAAGAGGATGAGCTGGCCAGGCTGCTTGAGGAGGCTGATATGCTTTCAGGTAAAGAAAAAAAGGAAGAAGTAGATTTATCAAAGAAATTTTATAGCGGGGTGAGGCAACAGCAGGGTTTGAATCCCAACCTCAGTGTGCTGGGTGATTTTTTCGGAGCAGTATCATCAGCGCATGATGACAACACAACTGAACCAGGCGAAAGAAAACATGGAAGTAATGGTTTGTTTATGAGAAGCCTGGAGATGTCATTTGTGGCACCACTTGATCCCTATGCCCGCGGTAAGGCTTTTCTTGATATTACGGAAGAAAGAGTATCTATTGAAGAAGCTTATATGGAGATACTGAACCTCCCTTTGAATATGTCTGTAAAAGGAGGGGTGTTTTTTCCTGAATTTGGCCTTCTTAACAGGCATCATACACATGCCCTGCCTCAGTTTGACAGACCTCGTGTATGTGTAAATTATTTCGGGCTCGATGGCTTTAACGGAATGGGTGCTGCAGCTAGTTTTTTACTGCCGAAAATATTGTTTTCAGATGCCAGCTCATTCGATTTTTCTGTAATTAATATTAATGATAACCTAAGTTATTCCTCTGACAAAAGTGTGAACCTGGCCTATGTTGGTCACTGGAAAAACTATTATGATATATCAACATCAAGTTATTTTGAATATGTTTTAAGCGCTGTTGCAGGAAGAAATGATGATATGTCAGAGACGAATACATATGTAGGGAGCCTTGGACTTCATTATAAATGGCAACCACCGGGTACTTCAAAATACAAATCTTTCGATTGGAAAACTGAATTATACTACGGTTTTAATGAGACACCATTCGGGATAGTACGAAGCAAGGGTTTCTATTCACTCGTTCACCGTAAGTTGAATTCAAGGATATGGGTAGGTGGAAGGATAGGTTACTCTGAAATGCCATATGATAATGACCAGTATGAATGGGATTACTCTGTTAATTTTGATTTCTGGCAGAGTGAGTTTGTAATTTACAGGATACAATACCAGTATAACTCAAGGAATATAGCCTATCTGCCTGAAGTTGCCGGGCCATATCCCTCCAATCATACCCTGGTATTCCAGTTTTCGTGGGCAATAGGACCGCATAAACATGAAGCATATTAAAAGAACAGATAAAAATTATGAATAATAAATTATTAAGATATATGAAAAGGCAAGTTATAAGCCTGCTGCTGGTTATGGTAACTATGACAGCTGTGGCAATTGGAAATAAACAGATAAGAATAGTATGTTCTTTTTCTGACTATGCCAGTATAGCTAAAGAGATAGCAGGAGATGAGGCTGTTGTGGAAATGATATCCAGTGGAGAATCAGATCCTCATTTTATACCTCCCAAACCCAGCTATGCAATAATGCTTAACAAGGCTGATATGTGGGTGACAACAGGATTAGATCTTGAGCAATGGTCTACAACGCTTATCGACCGTGCACACAATAGTAAAATAATGGATGGTGCCATAGGTTTTGTTTCAGTTTCTGATGGAGTAACAATTCTTGAGAAAGTTGACAAGGCTGACCGAAGCGAAGGAGATGTTCACCTTATGGGTAATCCTCATATCAATACAAGCCCTTTGAACTGGAAAATTATTGCAAAAAATATCACCGTGGGTCTTATAAAAGTGGACCCTGAAAATGCCGATATTTATGAGCATAACCGTGATGCTTTTATTGACAGGATTGACCATGCTCTCTTCGGAGATGAACTGGTTGACATGTTTGGAGGTGAAACACTCTCCATGCTTCTTCTGAACCATACACTGTTTACTTTCCTTGAAAAGGAATACAAAGGAAAGAAACTTGTTGACCTGTTAGGGGGATGGTTGAAAGATGCTTTACCTATCCGCGGAAGCAGGATAATAGCATACCATAAAAACTGGGCGTATTTCTCAGATATATTTGGTCTTGACATTGTAGGTTTTATTGAACCCAAGCCTGGTATACCTCCATCAGCAAAACATGTACGATATATTGTAAATCTTATCAAGGAACAGGATATAAAAGCAATGCTGGTAGCCAGCTATTTTGAGAAGAAATCACCTCAGATGATAGAAGACAGGACAGGTATAAAGGCTGTTTATCTTCCGCTTTTTGTAAATAAGCAGATGGATATTGATAATAATTTTGAACTGATGGATTACTGGATAAGACAGATAAAACAGAATATCTGATAATATGGGAACACTAGTATTTCTTGCTCCCCCGATAGTAGCCTGTATCATACTGGCAGGTATGTTGAGCTATTTCGGAAATCATATACTCTCAAGGGGTATAATATTTATTGATATTGCTGTAGCACAAATAGCGGCCCTTGGTACCATGATAGGTATACTGCTGGGCTTTGCTGAGAGTTCAGTAGGTGCACAAATTGTATCATATGCTTTTACAATAATTGTACTGGGTATTTTTTCAGTAATGAAGGTTAAAAAGCAGTTATTACCACAGGAAGCAATAATAGGGATATTCTATTGCGTTGCACTGGGTATGGCTTTGCTGCTGGCTGAAAAAATACCGGGTGGGTCCAATTATATAACAAAAACCATAACAGGAAACGTATTGTGGGTTACATGGAAAAGTGTTGTAAGCTGCCTGTTTATGTTCGTTCCAATAATAATCCTCAACCTGTTGCTGGGAAAGAGTATAAGAAAGGTTACCCAGGGGGAGATAATAAATAACTCCTTTGGAAAGACCAGGATATATGACCTTGTTTTCTATATTACATTCGGAATAGTGATAGTTAAGTCTGTTCCTGTAATGGGTATTTTCCTGGTGTTTATCCTCTTAATAGGACCGGCTTCTATTAGCAGGATGTTTGTTAACTCTTGGAAAAGCAGGATTATCTGGAGTTGGGTAATTGGTTCTGTCGGATCACTTGCTGGAATATATATATCATATACTCTCAATATTTCGAACGGACCTGCTATAGTAGGTATAATAGGTATAGCTACATACCTGGCTGCATTTGCGAGATTATACAGTAAGAGATCGGGGAAAGAAATTGCCGCAACAAACTAATACTAAAGAAATAAATGGCGTCTATAGAATTTATATTACTCCCATTGATCGGATGTTTACTGATAGTAATGATTAACGTCTATTTCGGTATACATGTTATAAAGAGGGAGATCATTTTTATTGATATCGCCCTTGCTTCCATTGCGGCACTGGGGTCAGCTGTGGGGATGGTGCTTTTTGAGATGGGGCATGAAAATCATTCACATGAACCACATGGATTCCTGCCCTATATATTTTCAATGGGTTTTATCTCATTAGCTTCATTCGCGTTTACTCTTTTAAGAAATAAAAAGATATCTATCCCGCTTGAGGCCATTATAGGGATTGCTTATGCTGTGGCTACAACACTTACTGTTATTATACTTGATAAGGGAGCAGGAGGTGATGTGCATGTACATGATATGTTGGTAGGTACAATATTATGGATATCAGGACACCAGCTTACACGCCTTGCAGTAGTGGTAATTATAGTAGGTGCTTTTCATTTTGTTTACAGGAAAAAGTTCGTAAGACTGACTGATTCATTCCATGAGAATGATACAGGTATCAAAAACCGCATGCTCTGGGATTTCCTATTTTATTTTTCATTCGGACTGGTGGTTGTTGAGGCTGTTAGAATAGCAGGTATATTAACTGTATTCGCATTCCTCATACTGCCTGCATCGCTGTCAGTTATACTATCGGGGAAATGGATTACCAAACTTATTGTTGGCTGGCTGGCCGGGATAGTCGCATCTTTTGCCGGATTACTACTGTCTCTAAAGCTAGATGTCCCAAGCGCCCCGGTAATAATTACAATTCTCGGAATTATATTACTGCTGGGTTATCTGCTATATAAAATTAACAATTATAAAAAGCAAATAAAAAAGATCCCCGGGTCTTGATTAAAAGTTGTTATTAAGGAAATATTTACCTAAATTTATTAGAGGAGAACAATCTAATTACTAATAAATATACCAGGGGAGGATATTAAAATGGCAGATTATATAGATTTGTTTGATGATTCAAACTGGCAGATGGCACCTGAATATACAAGTCAGGCCAGGAAGAAGGTTTTGCATGATGAGGGTGGATTAAAAATTATTTTACTTAAATTACATGCAGGATTTAACTTGGCGCCTCATTCTCACTTAATGAGCGAGCAGCATGTTATACTTAAAGGTGAATATGAAGGTGAAGGTCAAGTATTTCCTGAAGGTTCATACCGTAGTTTTAAAGCTCATCAAAAACACGGACCATTTAAATCAAAGGATGGAGCATTGATCTTGGTTATATGGGGAACCTGATACGTTTTATAAAAAACAAGGGCATTTGCTTTTAAAGAAAATGCCCTGGATTCTATCTTATTTTTTAAAGGTTTTCGCTTAGAACAATGAATAGCTGAACTGAAATGAAAAAGTGATCCCCGGTTCCAGGTGCTGACAATACAGGAGGTGAATAGTCTTTTTCACAACCTGCAAATAATGCCAGTAATGCTATAAACGAAATAATAACAAATCTTTTCATTCTTTTGTTCGGGGTTTCAGATAATTGATAATTAGTAAATTTTTCAATTATTCACGCTGCGAATATAGAGTGGGCTTAGCCAGGCCAAACTCCCAAACTAAAAAAGATGCTCTGTTGAGTCAAGACTAATAATACTGCATTCTTTTCCGGGGTGAATTTCAAAAATACTCAGGCTGGTATTTTTTAGGTTTTCCGCAGCAACAATATCTTCAACATTTTTACCTGTGATTACTGTTATCAGTATTTTGCCAATAAAACCATGGCCAATAAGTAGTACGGTATCTTTTGGATGATTGACCAGAAGTTTATTATACAGTTTTTTTGCGCGCTCAT
>DOZA01000194.1 GCA_003518245.1 Bacteroidales bacterium
TCGCCATAACCAAGGTCATCGGCAAGAAAAATAACTATGTTTAGATTATTAGTAATGTTTTTGTAATCATCTCTGTTACATGATATCGTCAATACAATCAGGATTAATGTTATATAAGTCCTCATTTCAAAACTTATTAGTTCTATAGAAAAATAAAATAATATTTACCTTTTTTTTGGGTACTAAACTCAATAGATCCATCAGTGTACTTTCTGGTTTTTATTTGTCTACCATTAAATATTACTTCACAATTAGAACCAGTTAAAATTCTACACTTTTCTCCAGCCATTGACAAAACTTCAAGTTTTGTTAAATTATTACTTTCCCAGGAGAAATTTAAAGTGAATCCGCCACGTGCGCGTACTCCCAGGAAATTTCCGCTACTCCATTCGTCTGGCAGGGCTGGTAATAGATTAATTACTTCTTCATGCGACTGAATGAGCATCTCTGTTATACCTGCAGTAACACCAAGTGTACCATCAACCTGCAGTGGAGTATAACATTTGGCAAACAATTGTGGGTAAGCTTGTTCTTGAATATATCCTTTAAATATTCTGTTTGCGCTATTGCCATCATGAAACCTAGCCCAAAGGGCCATTTTCCAGCCTCTCGAAAACCCTGTACCTCCATTTCCTCTTTGTTCCAAAACATTCTTGCAGGCATCAATAAGTTCAGGTGTTTTCTTTACTGAGATAACATTCCCCGGATAAAGGCCGTACATATGAGAGAAATGCCTGTGTTTTTCTTCAAGCTGCGCGTAATCTTCAGTCCACTCCTGCAAGGTATTATCAGAACCTATCAGGGGAGGAACCAGCATGGATCTTGCTTTTTTTACCTCTTCTGCCATGCCTGTATCCAACCCCAGTATATCTGCAGCTTTAATGAAATAGCCAAAAAGGTCATGCAGTATTTGCATGTCTATTGTTGAACCGTAACATATGGTTGTAAAATAATACATCCCTGTTACTTCATCATAAAAATACCTGTATCCCGGTCCATCAGGCGGATTCTCAGGTGAATTTGATGGGTTGGTTACCAGCCAGCCTTTCTCAGGATGTTCAACCAGAAAATCCATAAAGAATTCAACAGATCCTTTAATTACCGGGTATACATCCTTTAAGTAGTCCATATCCATACTATAGAGATAATGCTCCCATAGATGCGTGGTAAGCCATGCTCCTCCTGTAGTAAAGGTACCCCATGTAGGGCCATCCATAGGAGCTGCAACCCTCCATATATCTGTATTCTGATGAAATACCCAGCCACCGGCACCATAATGTTCCCTGGCAACATCAGATCCCTGATCGGTAAGTTCCTTAACCATCGTTATCAGGGGCTCAGCACATTCTGAAAGATTACCTGATTCCACAGGCCAGTAATTCATTTCCGTATTAATGTTGGTTGTATACTTTGAATCCCAGGAAGGGTTCATATCCTCATTCCATATACCCTGAAGATTTGCCGGCTGGGTTCCGGCACGTGATGACGATATTAGAACATAGCGTCCAAAGTTATAGGCCAGGGCTGCCAGTGCAGGGTCCGGAGTATTTTCCAGGCCTTTCATACGCTTATCCGTTGGCAGATATGAATTCTCAGTTTCAGGTAATGTAAGCATCACCCTGTCAAACAGTCTTTTATAATCTTCAACAGAGGATTTTCTAATATTGCTATAGGATCGGCCTTCAATATTCTCCAGGTACCTGGCTACCCGCAGATCCTGGTCTGCACTAACATCCTTATAATTGACAAAATTGGTGGCAGCCACAATATATAAGGTTACAGCATCAGCGTTCTCAACAATCAGCCTTGTCCCTTCAACCCTCATGCTGCCCCCATCATTCAAAGCTTTTAATTGCACCCTGTATTTAATCTTTCCCTCAACACCGAGGTAATCTGCTGATTTACCATAAACAGTTAATCCATCATCTCCCGCTCCATCCATCCTGAAATAATCTGTTGCATAGTTGGAATGTGCCATATTCCTTACTCCCCGAAGCTCTGCTTCAAAACTTATCTTATTCTTCTTATCCGAACTGAATCGGGTAATAATGGCCTGGTCGGGGGATGAAGCAAAAATCTCCCTTTTATATAAAATATTATCATCTGTAAGGTACTCAACATGCACAATCCCTGTAGTCAGATCCAGCCATCTCCTGTACTGTTTAACCTTATCCTTTCTATCAAAAAAAATATGCAGGTCGGCTGCTGACTGGTATTTTTGTTGTTCGACAGGGTATCCCATCAGGTGGCGGCCAAATAGCTTATGGGCCTTTAAAGGTTCTCCATCAAATATATATTTCTGTATCTCGGGCAAAATCTTATAACCACCTCTAACAGTGGTTGAATAAGGCCCGCCAGACCAGTATGTCTCTTCATTGATCTGTATTCGTTCCTCATCATACTTGCCGAATATCATTGCGCCCAGCCTGCCATTACCCACCGGCAGTGCTTCTTCCCATTCAGAGGCAGGTTGATCATACCATAAAATCAGAGAAGGATCATAAGTCAGATCCTGTGCATTCGTAAAAATCTGATTTAAGGTAAATATGGAAAGTAGAAAAACCGCTTTCATGTTGGTAATTTATTTCGAGTAAAATATAACAATTTACTGATAAGATACAACCTATTCTTCTAAATAATTAAACTAGCTACAAAATCTTATATTCCGGGTAGAGCGGTTTGTTACC
>DOZA01000083.1 GCA_003518245.1 Bacteroidales bacterium
TTCCTTTAAGTAAAGATAATACGGTTTAAGCGGATAATCATTTAGCCCTTGATGTGGTGAAAGTAATAAATTCCTTCATGGAAGTTTTCATTTCACTATCTTCGAAAATATCAAGAATTGCAAATGCTTTGTCCCTGTATTTTTCCATCATGTTTGCAGCATAGGTGGTTCCCTCGTTTTTAACAACGAAATCTATCACTTTTTTTATTTCACTGGAAGTTTTTTTCTTGCTTCGAATAATATTTAATATTCTTTTTCTTTCAGAAGAGCTACTCTCGTTTAGGGCATGTATAAGAGGAAGGGTTATTTTCTTTTCTTTAATGTCGTTAGCTGCCGATTTTCCGATTAGCCCGTTATTTTGGTAATCAAAAAGATCATCCCTTATCTGGAAGGCCATACCGATATTTTCACCCAGATCCTTCATGATCTTTATTATGTCAGGATCATCTGTTACCGACACTGTCCCGCATTCAGTACAGGCAGAAATCAGGGCAGCTGTTTTCATTCTTATGATATCTAAATATATGTCCTCTGTGATATTGAGTTTCCTGGCTTTCTGCAGCTGTAATAACTCACCTTCACTCATCGACTGAACAGCTTCACTGATTATTTCAAGCATGTCATACCTATTCTTCTCAATGCCTATAAGAAGACCCTGCGACAGGAGGTAATCACCTGTAAGAACGGCTATTTTTGAATTCCAGAGAGCATTAATTGATAAGGCGCCCCTTCGTTCATGTGCATTATCAACAACATCATCATGCACCAGGGTTGCAGTGTGAAGCAGTTCAATAAAGGTAGCTGCAACATAGGTGGATTCGTTTATATTGCCGTTAAGTCCGGCAGAAAGGAAAATGAGTAATGGACGCATTTGCTTTCCTTTACGACGAATAATATAATTGAGAATAATTTTCAGTAAGGGCACATTTGTGCGTAGGGTATTATTGAAGTATCCTTCAAATGCGCGCATTTCCTTATCTACGGGCTTTCTTATCAAACTGAGTCTGGACATACCTGCCTTTAAATATTTGTCAAATATAAAAATTATAGACTTAAATGGAAGAAATTTGCTTTTTGCCCTGATAATATTTAGCCTGAATTATTCATAAAAAAAACTAATTGTCGTAAAAGTTGAGGTAAACTCCACGGGAACCAACATCCGTTACATCGTCACTAACCTAACAGATTTTCGTACCCGTGATTTATACGGGAAAGGTTACTGTGCACGTGGTTCAATGGAGCTACGCATAAAAGATCATAAGTTGTACCTTAAGTCAGACCGGTCGTCTTGCACAAAGTTTACAACAAACAGACAGGGAACTTGTTGGCAATAAAGGTTGTTAACATTTAACATATTAACATATTTATATATATTTGCATTATAAATAATAAAAACCTGATAATGGAAGAAATAAAGCTTAATCCCGAGCAGCTGGAGCGTGCGGCTAATATGTTAAAAGCCATAGCACATCCAAAGAGAATCGCTATTATAGGTTTTCTTGAGAAAGGAGGATCTCTTTCAGTAACTGAGCTACACGAAAAACTTGGAATAGAACAATCAACGACATCTCATCATCTTGGAATATTGAAAGATAAAGGAATACTTGTGTCCAGGAGAGAAGGGAAGAAAACATTTTATTCTCTTAAGCATGAGAACCTGAAAAATATTATCAACTGTGTAAGTATGTGCAAGTCGGATTAATCGGCTTGTTTGAAGAACCTTTTCTGAAAGAGAATTATTATAAATACACCAACAGTAACCGAGCTATCTGCCAGATTGAAAACAGGCCTGAAGAAAACAAAGGACTGACCCGGGCGAATTGGTGACCAGGCAGGCCAGGTACTGTCAATAATTGGAAAATAAAGCATATCTACTACGCGACCATGCAGGAATGATGAATATCCGCCATCAGGAGGAAACAAAACAGCCGGTTCATAGAAACTTTCGCTAAAGATTATACCATAACAAGCGCTGTCGATAATATTACCCACGGCACCTGCAAAAATGGCACTGACAGCAAGTATCAGACCAGGATGAGCTTTGCTTTTTATGAGGTAGAAAATATACCATCCAATGGCTGCCGATGCAAGAATCCTGAATAGGCTGAGTATAAGCTTACCTGCTTTACCGCCCATCTCCATGCCAAAAGCCATACCATTATTTTCAATAAAATGAAGGATAAACCAGTTTCCAAATATATGTTTCTCATCACCTATGACCATGGTGGTTTTAATCCATATCTTAAACGACTGGTCAGCAACCAGGATTAATAGGATTAACAGTATAGATTTGGTCCTTATTGACATATTAATCGTTTGAGGGCGCAAAATAGTAAAATTTACTGATATGGAGCCAATGTAATAAAGAAGAAAAATGGTCAGCACCGGGTTTAAGGAAAACGTAATATGCCGGTTTCAGTTCTGTGAATAAGTCTTTAATACTTAAACAGTTTGAAAAAATAACTGAAGAGATCAGATTTTATTACAAGAAGCCAGAGATAGAGGCATATTGTATTAAATATACATGATGAAACGTCCTGGCTGAATATTCTTTCTTTT
>DOZA01000087.1 GCA_003518245.1 Bacteroidales bacterium
TCGAATAATAGATTTTTGACTTTTCGGAGTGGACTCAATCGTTAAAATGTTTAATTATTTAAGCCTGACAATCATCAAAACAGGATTATCGTTTTCATTCAATCCGTCAATCATCTGAATCAGTTCATTTTTCTTTTCAGGATCAACACCTTCTGCGTTTATTAATTTATCCCTGAAGTCTTTATTTAACATATCAAGGGGCAGTACAGGCATATAAACCGTACTGTCGTTTACTGTTCCCAGTGGCCAGAAGTCAGGCCCGCCATCAATATCATTAATGATCATTCCGGGATCATTATTATTGTCAACAAGCAGCTTGCCCGATCCTGTAGGCTTTTTATAGATCATATAATAATATATTTTATCCTGGTAACCGGTACTGGAGATAAAAAGTGATTCGTCTGCTTCAAAAACGGAACAGAACCTGTAAGCTTTGCTTTTCTCTCCAAATTCCGGGAAACTTCCTGAAGAAGGTACCTCAACCCTTTCTTCCTGTGGAAGCTGATACTTCCCGAGTTCGATAAGATATTCCGGCTTTATCGAGTCACCGCTAACATGGTAAACAGTGTCGTTATGCATTGATTTGAAGGATATAGTATTATTATAAAAATAGAATGGTACGAACAAATGGTATGACATTGTACCGACTCGCCCTGTTTTGTTCTCCCATTTATAATGGTTGTTTACAACATCAAGGGTATCACCTGTGGTATTGACCAGGGCAAACATGTAGTCTTCATACCCATATACGCATCCGGCAAAATATACCAGGCGTTTGCCCGGGATAGCCTTTATTCTTCTTACATCTTTTACCTTAACGGATTTCAAAAAAACACCCTCATATGAGAAATAATAAAGTTTCCGTGCCCAGTTGGTTTGAACTACAAGTTGGTTTTGTTCATCCAGAACCGACAGCACCCTTATAAGGCCTATCTCACCGGGTCCCCTGCCTTGCTTGCCTATCTGCCTGATGAATTTGCCTTTCCTGTCGAACTGGAGAATATGAGTTGAATTATCAATAAAAATATAATCATCGGTAAAAAAGTACTCTGCCCTGGGGTGAAGCAGGCAGTTTTCATTTGTTTCCAGCTTTATATATTCAATATCATCAGTCAGCTCGCTGAGATTGACCTGTACTTTATTGTTTAATACCGATTCGTAATCAACAACAAAAAAATTGTTCCGGTCATATCCGGGTACTTCTTCCTTTCCGACACCCCTGTTACATGATAATACAAGGACAGCTAATAAAGGAAATATTATTCTTTTCATAATCTTGGTTGATGGTTGATTATTCTTCAAACCTAAGATATAAATAATTAAACAGACCGAAAAAGTTTGATTTAAGATTTATAATTTCAGATTAAAGATTTTAGATTTGTAAGTAAAACAACAAAAATATTTTTACAATAAACCACCACTATGAGATTATTAATTTGCTTATTAACAGCTTTTTTGCTGCTTTCCTCCTGCGGAAAGAAACCAACGGCCACAGACATAATTAATGTCAGGGGGCAGGATGTGTATATTACACATGCTGATAAGATCACCGATACGGTAGATATTATACTCAGTGATCTGCTTGAATACTGCGAAGTTATTCCACTTGAGACCATAGAGGAGTCTTTTATCTCCAGGGCTCATAAAGTTGCTGTTTCAGAGAACTATATAGCAAAAAAGGACAGTGAAAAGACTCCCCTTAAACTGTTTACCAGGGATGGGAAATACCTGCGCGGCATAGGAGCGGTGGGCAGGGGTCCGGACGAATACAATATTTCATTATATGGTGTTCAGATTGATGAAGCCAGGGACCAGCTCTACCTCCTTCCTTTTGCCAATGCCAGGCAGATACTTGTCTTCGGCACCGACGGGCTGGCACGTGAACATATTCCCCTGAGATTTCAGCAGAGGAAATTCAAGGCATGGGTTGAGAATGATATTGTTACGGTGCTTGGAATACCTTTTAAACAGGATTCGGCAGTGGTATTTCAGCAGACCATTGATGGTGATCTGATACAGTATATACCACCTGAAGAATATCATATGGCGCTGGATTTCAACAGTGAGGTCAGCTCATCACATAATACCGGGGCATATGACTTTTTCCAGGCATTTTACAGCAAGACACAAAAAGACACCCTGTATCATTATGATGTTGAGGCAAATAAGCTTGTTCCACGGTATACGGTGGATTTTGAGACAGATGAGTGGCCAATATATTTCTGCTACGATCTGCCAGGGTATTATTATGCCTGGATATCGGGCAGGGGTATTATACTGGCTGACAAGGAGACAACCGAAACCAGCTATATAAGATTTATAAATGATTTCTACGGTGGGATAGAAGTATCAATGCACTGGGATACTTCAAATGGAATGTTTATATCTTCAATATCTGCCCTTGACCTTAAAAAGGAAATTGAACGATGTCTGGATGAGGATCAGGATGAGGAAATAATTAAGAAACTGGAAAAGCTGGATTCTGAAATTGATGAAAACAATAATGACATTCTGTTTGTTGGAAAATTTTCGGGGAGTAATTGATGACTAAGAGATGAAGTGACTAAGAGACGAAGAGACAAGTCCATCACCGCTATGGTTTGGATATGTTATCCATGCCAAAGCACTTCGATACTCTTGATTGGAGAATGAAGATTGCCTTACAGCGAGCTCAAATCACTCGACCCGGAGGATTCGGGGATTCATCGGACGCAGTCTGTGGAATTATGTTTATAATTATATGGATACAATTTTTTGTTCCCTGACGAGATCAGGGAACTTATTGAAGAATGAAAATTACAGATTAAAAGCTGCCTTCATTGAGGTTTAAAAATCCAGAGATAATGGTGGAAATTTGCATTACAATTGCAAAATTGTACTTTCTTTGCTGCAACCTCATTATAAAAATTTCAATAAGCTCCTTGTGAAGATGCCAAAACTCTATTTCTATGATGTCGGTCTTG
>DOZA01000067.1 GCA_003518245.1 Bacteroidales bacterium
TCATACCATTCCCTGACCCTTCTTATCCCATCCGTGGTATGACCCTGATTTCCCATTTGCGATATTATTCTATAATATACCACCGCTTTCTTAAGACTTCTCACCTGCCATATATCATGAGCCAGGGGTTTCTCAACATAAACATGTTTTCCCAGCTGAATGGCTGCCATTGCAGGTGCGTAATGAGTATGGTTAAGTGTGGAAATTATTACTGCATCAATCTCACCGGCTATCTTATCGAACATTATCCTGAAATCCCTGAACCGTTTTGCTTTGGGAAAAGCTTCGAAACCGCCGTCAGCCATATTATCATCAACATCACACAAAGCAACTATATTCTCATTGGTGCATACCTCCCAGTTCTTCTCCCCTCTTCCTCCTACACCAATAACTGCTATATTAATTTTATTTGAAGGAGAGCAACTGTAAAGTCCTGGTAAAATAATAATCCCTGCTGAAGAATATGCTGCAGTTTTCAGAAATGATCTCCTCGAAAGCTTATTGCCCATTACTTGAAATATATTTGATATGATTCCTGATTCTGGGATTCACCGTTTATCCATAGTATTAATTCATCACCATTAAGAGTATTTACCACTCCTGTTCTATAATCCAGACCATTTTCTAATGTTCGTTTCCCTTTTATGATCTTAGCTATTCTAGCACCTGTATTCTTCATGATTATACAGACATTTACCATTGGTGATTCCTTACTGGCAGATATAGTTAGTTCAATTTTTTCAGGTTTCTCTTTATCTTTCCAGCCAAGTATATAAGCTCGCTGTGTCTTGTCATAGCCTGAATTATTGAATCCACTATTTTTAATTATTATTTCAGGTGCATTATTCCATGATCTTGCCAGTGACGCCAGATCAACTGGTGAAGAAGTGGAAGCGCCATACAGCCATGTATACCAGTAGGTATTATTTTCTCCTTTATGATTAGGCGGGCTACCCCAGGCCAGTGAGAAGTGTGATGCACGGTCTGCTGCCTGGCAATATCTTCCATCTGATAGATTTTGTGCCACCGGCCAATGATTCCACCACGGGAAATGAGAAACATCCTCTCTTTGCTCAATACCAAATACCGCCATTGTATTTTCAGGTTCAAAAATTGTAAATGGTTTATTTTCAGATTTCAGGTTCACTATCTGTATTACAGGGTCTGGCGGATTTTCACCCTTTTTAAATTCAGGTGCACCATTAGCCCACGAATAGGTATAATGTTCACCTTGCATATTTACCAGGGTCATAGCATCCAGGTGAATATTGTCTTCAGGCGTGGTCCCGGGCTGGCAGAGAACTATTGATTCGGATGGATGAAGTGGATTCCCCGTGCTATGTTCAATCACTTTCCTCACGCCTATCCCGTCAGGGTAGAAAGTAAAATATTCATCCACACAATCCTGCCATCCTGTTATCTCATCCACCTGCGAGAATTTTCTCCTGACAGAAACCGGGATATATCTCCAGTGAACTACAACCCTTGCATCGGTATTCTCAATAATTCTCACATGAGAATAAAGACAGTGGGGATCAATCATATGTTCAAAACAGCCATCCAGCTCGTCAAAATATTCAGCGCTCTGGTCGGCCATCCACTGTCCGTTCTCCATAACCCATACCGGTGAATATCTTGTTCCTCTCCAAAAAACTACTTTTATAGGAGAATCATCGAACTGGACAACAATATCTGTATGATCGCTTACCCTCCATAAAGCATCCCATTCTTCATAATATTTCAATTTAGTGTAATAAGCACCAAATTTCCCCGGGCCTGTCGGACCTGAAGGCATAATCCTCACCGGGATATCAGGTTCGCCAATGGAACTTTGCTTAGAAGCTTCTTCCATTATCATTTCTTTACTGATAACCCCACTGTAAAGCTTTATTTCATCACATATACCATCCAGTGAAAACCAGGATGGTAATGTGGCATATGTACGCACCGGATTAGAAGGAATCACCTTCTCAGCATTTCTTCCCATTAAAACATCAGTATTATTATTTATAGAGACCTTTCCTGATAATTCCAGGCTACCCGAGAATATACCATTAATATAAATTTCTAATCCCTTATTACTATCAAAAGTTGCAGCAATATGGTTCCACTTCCGCAGGTCAATTTGACTTGTTGTAATACATCTGTTCCATTTACCGTTTACTGACACAAACAGGCCAGCTTCTCCCTGTGGGCCGATACCAAAATAAAAACCTGAGCTTTGTTTCTCATTTTGACTTACCACTGGACACCAGTTCCATGGATAGGTAGCCAGAGCAATCCATGCTTCCACAGAGAACGCATCTTCCAGTTTATCCGTGTATAAATTATTGCTGCGTACTTGGGTAGTGAATCCATCCATTTTAATACATTTGCCAACAACTCCATCCACAAATTTATAATTCCCACTAATCGTATATCCTTTATCAATACTCATATCAGGGGATATTCCTGATGCCGGATTGTCAAACTTCCAGCGTGCTATAAGTTCCGGATCCTTTGGGTTAATGTTCTGAATATCAATATTCTCAGCTTTAGTACTCAGAATAAACATGATAATAAATCCTGAAAGAAGCATTAATCTATTACTCATATTCTTTAATTAATTAATGATTTACTTTATTATTTTGATTGATTCATTCTTTTTGGTCTCGAATATTAACAGGTCACCTTTTACTCTCCCTGATTTTTCACCATTCCTGAATATCTCTGGCCTTGACCCGGGCCACGGGTTCTTTACCCTGCAAATTCCACCATACTGCGATTCTATTTTCACTTCATCAATACTTTTGTTATTTATTGAACATTTAACTATAAAACCTCCCCTTGCCAGCAAATTAAACCTAGCATCCCACTCATCAGGCCAGGTGGGAAACAGGTATATAACAGGTTCACCGCCAGGTTCCGGTGGAACGCTCTGCATTAAAGCATTATTCAGTGCTGTTGCTACATTACCCAGTCGTTGGCATCCAATTGCTCCGGGACCTTCTCTTAAAGTAAGCCTGTTAGGCAGTACTAATACTTTCCCTGAGCCTTCCCAGTCACAAAAATCCTTATCCGGTGAAATATCTGAGCTTATTTGATTTGGTATGAGGTATTTCAAAGCATCACTCCTGCCCAGCAAGGCAGCAGCAACAGGCCTCTTATCAAGTACATGGACAGAAGTAGAATCATTTATTCCTCCAGAATAGCCAGCATCAAATGCAGCATTAGCTTTTTGTAAAATTTCTTTATCAGAGGTAGCGACACTACATAAGTCGTAATAAATCATATGCTGTGGATTGTCAACGACCCCATGCCCTGCCGGAGGGACACATCCAATCCAGTAATCTGGCTCATCATCCTTATATTCATTCAGGTCCCTGACGGAAGGAAGGGGAGCAATATTCTCAATTAATTCTTCCCATACACCTATCATGTCATGGTCTGTGCCAAGTATTTTTGCTGAACGTAATAATATGGGGGTCAATCCTCTGATAGCAGCAATGTCAGTAAAAGAGTTATGAGCATCCCATATCCCTTCAAGATTATTGGTATGGTACAAATGATATTTTCCATCATCTTCTTTGACAAGTCCTGGATAATTGCGATAGAATTCAACTGCACCCCTGATAACAGGATAAGCGTAATCTCTAAGCCAGTTGGTATCATTTGAATATTCATACTTCAGCCAGAAAGAGTAAGCTATCTCTGCAGTAGCAGAAAAAATATGTGTTACATGCCCGAAAGGTCCCACACCTTTTTCAGGTATCATCCAGTGTCCGTCCTCCCAATGACCTACTGTAACCCAGTTCCACCGCGGATTATGCTTCGGTTTTGTTTCTGCATATCGTCTGAACCGTTCCGTCCTCTCATCCCATGGTTTTCTTAGCATGTAAAGGTCACGCATCTCTGCAGCTATATCCTCAGGCATTTCTTCAAGACCATCAAAAAAAGTGGTTTCAGGAAACCATAAACCCTTCGATCCCCATTGCTGACGGGCTGCCAGTGCATAGGAGTCGAGGTGCTTACTGAACATTGAAAACAGAGGATCCATTATTTCCAGCCTGTTTGTAGGAGGTAGGGCATTATAATAACAGCTCTGGTTATTCCACCAGTATTGTGAGCCCCACTCCCTCATATCACCGTTTGTATACCACAACATCCCTCCATACCGGGGCGGATAAAGACCTCTTGACGAACAAGACATTATATATTGAAAATATGTATAATGCTTCTCGACATTGTCAGCGACACCATCCTCACTATGAAGATCAACATATGATTTTGACCAGAAATCATGCCACCAGGCAGAGTTATCCGAGAAATGCTTTTCGAAACCATAACCGGCAGCGTATTCTAGATTGTTTAAAGCAATACTGATTGATTCTGAAAGATCCTTGGCACCACCATCTGAAGATACAAAAATTGTAAATTTACCCTTCCCTGGAGCAGCAACCAGACTGACAGTTGACTCGTTAATATACCTGGCCTCGCTATCCCTGCCTCTTATGGTAACTGCAACAACAGAGCTATTGTAGAAATCATTTTCACTGAATTCCTGGCTGAGCAAAATATTATTTCCATGGATATGTAACTGTGACTGGGATGAATGCCCTCTTCTCCTTACACGCACGATATGATTCTCAGTCAATTTAAAATTCTCTCCTTGAGAGTATTGCATTATATACCGTAGCATTCTGAGATCAATACTAACGGGTGTTGGTACAGTCCTGTTATCTTCAATCTCTATAGCAAATACATCCCTTTCATTCAGAGCAATCATTCGTAGCGTCAGCTCCTTTCCTTTAACATTCATTATACCATCATAAAGATGCAGATGCTGATTGAAGTGCTGAGATGTAAAGACATCATCACCATAATCAACAACATTTATATCAATATAGCCACAGCCACTGGCATAATCGCTGTGCCTTTCCATAAAGCTATCTGTTGACTTATTGACTGCAAATACATCATTCCTGTTGATCTGCATCTTAACAGCAAATGGTGTGGTCCATACAAGGGTTCCCATCTGGCCGTTTCCAAGAGGTATTCCGGATTCACTTCTTTTTACCGGCACATTATATACCAGATCAGCTTCGGAAACAAGTTTTCGTAAATATGCTTCATCATATACTTCAGCTTGCTGCAGACATGCATATCCGGTTATTACGCTCATTAAATGAAATATAACTAATAAG
>DOZA01000397.1 GCA_003518245.1 Bacteroidales bacterium
GACTGACAACGGACGACTGACATTGCCAAAAATTATACATATACTCTTTTTTTATATTATACTATTACATATTCAATTACCTATTCGATTCTTGACATTTCTATAAATTTAGGTAATTATAAAATAAAAACACAGGTTCAAAGTTCCATGTTCAGGCTTCAATAGTTATTTGCTGAACCATTAATCCCGATTTCATCGGGAAACTATGAACCCCGCCTGTTTGGATACAATCGGGGCACGCAGACTTGAATCTAACTACCTGGATAGTTGCATTATAAAAATACAAATTCTTTATGGTCATAAAACGGTTTAAGGAATGGAAAAAGAAGAATATAAGAAAAAGTATTTAAACTTAAAAATACTTAAAAGCATCCAGGAATATTTAAAGTCAGATGATAATGACCATACTGCTGTATTTCCCATCAGGGTTCCTGATGAGTTGATTTACCAGACATTAAAATTGAAGGGAGCCAAAAATGCTGACAGTATTATCCACCATATATTTAAGTTGGGTCTCAGTATATGGAGTGAAAAACAATATAATACTGTTTTTGGCTCTGAGCAAAGCCTCGAAGAATTTATCGAACTAGTAAAAAAGCAGAATGAGGAAGATAAATAAATTATGTAATACCCTTCTTGCCTTATTTATGTCTAACTTCTCCGAAAAACCCCTATTAAAGATTTACGCTGGCATACCCTGCTTTCACCCCGTTACATAAGATTCCCAATATCTCTACATCTATTGAGATTTACCATGACTCTGGCTGCTCTTTCAGGTGTAGGATAATTGACAAGAATATTAGTATCCTCAAACTGCTTTATTTGCTCATCCCATATTCCAGGTGGTGCGGAAAGGCAGGTGATAAGAGGTTTTTTCTGCTTCATGTTTTTTAATAAAAATGACAGGCTTTTAATAGAATCAACATTGGCAGAGGCAAACATCATAAACAAAAGTATACCTTCAACATTTTCATCTCGGATGACCGCATCTAAAATGCCAGCAAGTGCCTCTGAATTATACCAGGCTGGGCCCATATCTACTGGGTTTGTTCTTAAAGCCAGTGGTGGCAAGATTTCGCTTATCTTACTCTGAGTTTTCTCACTAAAGGAAACTATATCAAGATCACTCATCTGACATATATCAGCGGCAGCTATACCAGGACCAGCTTGAGAGGAAAGTATAGCCACAGAAGAGGCACTTGGTATAGGCGATACATCCAAAGCCTTCGCTGTATCTAACAGTTCTTCAACGCTATTCACTGTCAGTATGCCTGCCTGGCTAAATGCTCCTGAATAAATTTCCCCTCTTCCGGCTATAGATCCTGTATGTGAATGAGACGCCCTATTTCCTATGTCTCCTAATCCTGTTTTATAGGCAATAATCGGTTTTTTACCGCCATAGCTTTTGGTGGTATTTATCAGTTCTTTTGGATTATCAACACCCTCCATATAAATAGCTATCACATTCGTATCTGGATCCTGCATCAAATAATCAACCATCTGCGCAAAACCTACATTGAGCCGGTTCCCAACCCCTACTATCTTACTAAAGCCTATACCATCCCTTAGAGCCAAAAAAGAGATGAGGTGGCACATTCCCCCACTCTGGCTTATAAGCCCGATACCACCTTTTTGTAACAAGGAAAACTCTGGCGTGAATGAGGCATTGAGGTGACCATGTAAATTTATCATACCAAAGGTATTAGGGCCGATGACTGGTACATGAGGTTTATTTACAATCTTTGAAAGCTGTTGATGAAGCTCTGCGCCCCTTGGATCATCAATCTCCTTAAACCCTGCTGTAATAAGAACTATACCCTTAACACCCTTGGTTAAGCATTCTTCAAAGATAGCCGGAACCATCTTTGCTGGAAGCACTACTATGGCCAGATCTATCTCATATGGAAGTCCCGCTATAGAGGGAAAAGTCTTCAGGCCCATAATCTCTTTTGAGCCAGGATTAATNNACTGCAACTGACTTCGGGTTAAAGAGGATATTCATGCTACTTTTTTTTATATACATAACTGTATCCGTTCACAGGTTCAATGCTTGCCCGCCCGCCGGCAGGCAGGGCTCACAACTGCGCTTCAAAAATGGGCGTTTTTTTTGACACACTCCCAAGGGCACCAGGAGGGACAAACTCAATTGCCGAAGAAACACAAAAATTATTTATTATTGCATAGGGCACACATACCTAAATCCCTCAATTTGTTTCTGTTTATGATGTTAACTTTAAGTACTTTAGTTCACTTTAGGCACTTTAGGCACTTGTCTCAGTAGTGACAATGACCATGCGGCCAGCTCAAGGGTCGGATATATCATTATCCTCTTTTTGGACTCAAACTTTATGCTGATCTCTTCAGGATTGGGCCCATAAAGCCACGCTGCTACCGGCTTGTGAGGTATTTCTTCCATCACACTATTAAGATGTTCAGAGACTTCGAGAAAGGAAAACTCCGGCATCATAGGTGCAATAGCTATACATATAACACCATCTACCTGTGGGTCATTCAATGCTGCTTTTAATGCGACTGAATAAGCATTTCCGGTACCATACTTCATAACTGCTGGCCATATGTCCAAGGGGTTTCCGAGAGGCATCCAGGCAGGGGAAAGTTCAGCCACCATATGAATGGTTTCAGGGGAAAGGGAAGCAAGTTTAAGACCATATCTCTCCAACGCATCAGTGACCATAATACCTGCCGCCCCGCTATAGGTAATTACTGCAATATTATTTCCTTTCATGGCAGGAAGGTTAAGTAGAGTTTTAACCGCATACGTCATCTGTCCATCCTCTTCCAGAAATGTCACTCCTGCACCCTTTAAAGCAGCCTTATATATCTGATAATCACCTGCCATGGTACCACTATGGGATATAGCTGCTTTGGC
>DOZA01000123.1 GCA_003518245.1 Bacteroidales bacterium
AGGAAGAGGTGAAGGAAGAAGAAACAGAAGCACAGGAAGAGGCTAAAGCTAAGGTGGAAAAGAAGGTTAAGGTTAAGAAGGAAGTGGAAGCAGGGGTTGAGGAATTTGACTGGGAGTCTTTTGAAAAAGAGGAGACAAAGCAGTCGCCAAAGCAGAAGGAATACGAGGAGATGTATGACAAGACCCTTTCTACCATTGCTGAAGATGAAGTGTTGGAGGGTACCGTTATCTCTATGAACAAGCGTGAAGTCGTAATTAATATAGGCTATAAATCTGAAGGAGTGATCAGCCTGAACGAATTCCGTTATTATCCTGATCTCAAAGTAGGTGATAAGGTTGAAGTATATGTTGAAAGCCAGGAGGATAAGACGGGCCAGCTGGTATTGTCACATAAAAGAGCAAGAGCGCTTAAATCATGGGACAGGGTTAACGAGGCACTGGATAAGGATGAAATAATAAACGGTTATATTAAATGTCGTACCAAGGGTGGTATGATAGTAGATGTATTTGGAATTGAGTCTTTCCTGCCGGGATCACAGATAGACGTTAAACCTATCAGGGATTATGACGTGTTTGTAGGTAAGACAATGGAATTCAAGGTTGTTAAGATAAACCACGAGTTCAAGAATGTTGTTGTATCACACAAGGCACTCATAGAAGCAGAGCTTGAGTCTCAAAAGAAAGAGATAATTGCCAAGCTTGAGAAAGGACAGGTGCTTGAGGGAACAGTTAAAAATATCACTTCTTACGGTGTATTTATTGATCTTGGTGGTGTTGACGGCCTTATTCATATAACTGACCTTTCATGGGGAAGGGTTAACCATCCCGAAGAGGTTGTAAAGCTTGATGAAAGACTCAATGTTGTTATACTTGACTTTGATGATGACAAGAAAAGGATAGCCCTTGGGCTCAAACAGCTAACAGAACATCCATGGGATTCACTCGATGAAAAGCTAAATGTAGGTGATAAAGTCAAGGGTAAGGTTGTTGTTATGGCCGACTATGGTGCCTTTGTTGAAATAGCACCGGGCGTTGAAGGGCTTATTCACGTTTCTGAGATGTCATGGTCACAACACCTCAGAAGTGCACAGGAGTTTATAAACGTAGGTGATGAGGTTGAAGCTATTATCCTGACCCTGGATCGCGAACAGCGCAAAATGTCGCTTGGAATAAAACAACTTAAACCTGACCCATGGGAGAAAATAGATGAAAAGTATGTTGTTGATAGCAGGCACAAGGCCAAAGTAAGGAACTTTACTAATTTCGGTGTCTTTGTTGAGATAGAAGAAGGAGTTGATGGTCTTATACATATTTCTGACCTGTCATGGACAAGGAAAATAAAGCACCCAGCTGAATTTACCTCAATAGATGCGGAGATTGAAGTGGTGGTACTTGAGATAGATAAAGAAAACAGGAGACTGAGCCTGGGCCATAAGCAGCTAGAAGAAAATCCATGGGATGTGTTCGAAGAAGTATTTGAAGTTGACACAATACACGAGGGGACAATTATAGACGTATTTGATAAGGGCGCTGTTGTTGCTTTACCTTATGGAGTTGAAGGATTTGTGACACCCAAGCACCTGGTCAAAGAAGATGGTACCAGTGGTAAAATGGATGAGAAACTTAAATTTAAGGTGATTGAGTTTAATAAGGGTGCTAAGAAGATCATCCTTTCTCATAGCAGGATTTTTGAAGATGAGAAGAGAGCCGCAGAAAAAGGTAGCAGGAAGAGTGAAGCAGTAGCTACAAGAAGAGCTGCCAAAAAGATTAAATCAAACCTTGAAAAAACAACTCTGGGTGATATAACTGATCTTGCAGCACTTAAAGAAGAAATGGAAGAAAAAGAGAACAAATCTTCAAAATCTGAGAAAAAATAATTAAATTAGAGCTAATAAATTTTGAAAGTCATGGATTTTAATATTGAAAGCAAAAACAACAGCACTTTGATTCAGGTCCAGACTGAAAAGCTTGATACTCATATTGCACCTGCTCTTAAGTCGGAACTGGTGCTCGTCTCAGGTAAGGGTGAAAAAAATATTATCCTTGACCTTGGAAAATGTGAATATTGTGATTCTTCCGGGCTGAGTGCAATACTTGTAGCCAACAGGCTTTGCAAGAATGCCGGTGGAACATTTGTTCTCTGTGGACTGAATGATGCTGTAGAAAGATTGATAACAATTTCTCAGCTCGACACTGTACTTAATATTACAAATACCGTGTCAGATGCTGAAAAAATGATATCATAAGATTTTTACGAAGGGTGGTTTTTGAATTAACCATATTGGGTAGCAGTTCAGCCATGCCAACTTCGCAACGATATCCATCCGCTCATGTGCTTAACGCTCATGAGCGGTTTTTTTTAATCGATTGCGGAGAAGGTACACAAATTCAGATAAGGAAATACAATATAAAATATGGGAGAATCCACCATATATTTATCACCCACCTGCATGGGGACCATGTGTTCGGGCTTTATGGTATGTTATCATCTATGAACCTTTCTGGGCGGGAATCACCCTTAAGTATATACGCACCGGCTGGCTTCCAGAACATCTTAATATCCCATTTATCTGATTTTGATATCCATCTGAATTATGAAATTGATTTTGTCCCATTAATGGGGAAAGATCCTTCAGGTATTTACGAGGACAAAAACATATCTGTCGTTTCATTCCCACTTAAACATCGAGTGCCTACCTTCGGATTTCTATTCAGGGAGAAAGAAAGGGAAAGGAATATTATTAAGGAAGCAATAAGTAAATACAGTATTCCGGTGTCGGAGATACATAAAATTAAAAAAGGATCAGATTTTCAAACCCCCGATGGCAAGCATATTCCTAACGGTGAAATAACTATTGATCCTCCTGAGCCCAGGTCTTTTGCGTATTGCAGCGATACCATGTATTTTAAGAGACTATCTTCATTTGTTCGTAATGTTGATCTTTTATATCATGAAGCAACTTTTGCATCTGATAATAAGGAGCTTGCTAAAAAAACAGGTCATTCAACAGCTGAGCAGGCTGCAATAACAGCTCGTGATGCCGGGGCTGGCAAGCTCATAATAGGTCATTTTTCTGCCAGGTACAAGGATGTAAGCTGTCTGCTTGAAGAAGCCAGAAAAATATTCCCTGATACTGTAGCCGCTGAAGAAGGATCAGTAATTACGGTTTAGATTAGGTTTTACATACAAAAGAATAATTATCTTTGACCATCAATCTCAAAGTGAAATTGCTGTGCAGGAAAAGATACTAATCCTTGATTTCGGATCACAATATACCCAGCTGATAGCCCGCCGGGTAAGGGAGCTAAATGTATATTGCGAGATCCACCCGTTTAACCATTTTCCCGATCCTGATGACAGTGTTAAGGGTGTTATTATGTCAGGAAGCCCTTTTTCCGTAAGAGATGATGGTGCTCCCGAACCCAGGCTTGATAGTATAAAAGGAGAGAAACCACTGCTTGGAGTATGCTATGGGGCCCAGTACCTTGCGCATAATTTCGGAGGGAAGGTACATGCTTCAGATACAAGGGAATATGGCAGGGCTAAGATGAAATATATAAATGCAGATGATCCACTTTTTTCCGGGATAAAGGAAGGTACACAAGTATGGATGTCTCATGGTGATACTATTGAAGAATTACCTTCACATTATTCAGTGATAGGCTCAACTGATGATGTATATATAGGGGCTTATAATATAAAAGGTGAAAATACCTGGGGAATACAGTTTCATCCTGAGGTATATCATACACTGGAGGGAAAAAAAATACTAGCCAACTTCGTGATAAATATCTGTGGTTGCCGGCAGACATGGACACCTGACTCATTTGTAGAATCTACAGTTAAAGATTTACGTGATAAACTGGGTAATGACAGGGTTGTCCTTGGCCTGAGTGGAGGGGTGGATTCTTCAGTTGCTGCCTATCTTCTAAATAAGGCTGTAGGTAAAAACCTTACATGTATATTTGTAGATAACGGATTGTTGAGAAAAAACGAATATACAAAAGTTCTAGATTCGTATAAAGGATTGGGATTGAACGTTAAAGGTATTGATGTCAGTGATGAATTCCTGGATCAGATGGAAGGTGAGAGTGAACCGGAAAAGAAAAGAAAAATCATCGGAAGAGTTTTTATCGAAGTATTTGAAAGAGAAGCAACAAAAGTTAAAGATGTAAAATGGCTGGCTCAGGGTACAATATATCCGGATGTAATAGAATCAGTATCAGTTAAAGGACCTTCAGCAACTATCAAGTCACATCACAATGTAGGAGGATTACCTGAGCTCATGAACCTGAAAGTTATTGAACCACTTAAGCTGCTTTTTAAGGATGAGGTGAGGAAGGTTGGTACTGCAATGGGTATGCCGGATATTATTATCAAGCGTCACCCTTTTCCCGGCCCGGGTCTTGCCATCAGGATCCTGGGTCCTGTAACCAGGGGTAAAATTTGTATGCTTCAGGAAGCAGATGATATATATATTGAAGGATTGAAAAAGGCAGGTTTATATGATAAGGTATGGCAGGCAGGGGTAATACTATTACCTGTGCAATCAGTAGGTGTTATGGGTGATGAGCGTACCTATGAATATACTGTTGTGCTACGTGCGGTAGGATCAACCGATGGAATGACAGCCGATTGGTCACACCTTCCTTATGATTTCCTCGGGCAGGTATCAAATGCTATTATTAACAGGGTGAAAGGAATTAACAGGGTCGTTTATGATATAAGCTCCAAACCACCGGCGACAATAGAGTGGGAGTGAGGGTGGTTGAGAGGTTTAGTGGTTTAGAAGGTAAGGTTTTTTGTCTGGGATTAAAAAAAATGATATGATTAGAAGAGGAATAATATTGCTGAGTTTGGTATTAGCTGCTGTTGTGTCAATGAAGGGTCAGATGTTCACCGAGCAAACACTCAAGTTCGGAAGGGTGATGGCACTCGTTGAAGCTTTTTATGTTGATAGTACAAACCAGGAGGAACTGACAGAAAAAGCTATA
>DOZA01000069.1 GCA_003518245.1 Bacteroidales bacterium
GCAGAGGCAGTAAGTAATCTTTGTCTGGATTAAAACCATATCCTCCATTTGGTCCGTTTAAACTATTCATTAACGGATCAAGGTATCCATCTTCATTCGCCAGCATATTTGGATCCACCTCCTTTAATTCCTCGGTATAATACGTGCCTATGAATCGCTTACCTACCCAATAATTGTGCGCCATCCAACGCATTAAGTCGTCAAAGCGAAATCCTTCGCCATACAATTCAGTGACGCGTTCTCTTCTGATTTCATACAACTCGTCGGACAGGGGATACCCGTAGTCCGGCCAGTTTGGATCAGGTGTTATGGATCCCAGAACCATATGCGGCATGCCAACCCTGTCCCTTAACTTATTAATGGTCAGGTCAACATCATCTTGAGTTAATAAACCTAATTCTGCCCTAGCTTCAGCATAAATCAATAAGGCCTCGGCAAAACGGAATAAGATATAATCGACATTATGATTCATTACCCCCACTGCAGGATCAACTATTATATGACGGAATTTTTGTGATTCGTAACCGGTACCACAATTATATAAATCCGGATTATCATAATATGTTGTATCCGTGCCTTCAATTCTTCTTATATCACCGGGGATCATAATTGTCTGTACAAGTCTTGGATCGCGATTAACATCTACAAGAGAAAAAATACTGTCTCCCACGAAGAGCGGGCTAACGTCAGTGGGTAATCCATCGCTACATAGATAATACCGTGTCAAATCCTGGGTAAGCCCGTAACCGTTTGGCCAATTCCACAATTGATTACTGAAATCACTCCCGTATGTTTCCCTGTCAAAATGTTTAAAGAACAATACTTCCGGATTACCAGTGTAATCCACCTTATTAAATAGTTCGGCATAAACATTACTGGTATCTCCTGTTACGAGTGAATAATTACCATCATCAATGACTTGCTTGGCGGCATTTGCTGCTTGTTGCAAATATCCGGATCCATCAGTGTCTCCTCCAAAGACTGTGCCCTGATGATACTTCTCCCATGTACCTACATACAAAGCTACCCTTGCTTTAAATAAGAGTGCAATGTCTTTACTATACCTGGTTCCGTGAGCTGTAAGTTCATGTCCATACTTCATTTTTGAGATTGCCATATCAATATCGCCGAGAATAAAATCAGTGACCTCGGTTCTGGAATTGCGAGAACCGTATAAAATATCCTCATCGTCAGTACTTACAGGTTTGGTTATTATAGGCAGATCTCCAAACTTTTTGAGCAGTTCAAAGTAATATCCTGCCCTGAATAAATAACCTTCCCCGATATAATGATCTACCATATCACCACCCTCTTCAACACGATCTGCGTTTTCAAGAAAGTAATTAATGTTGCGGATATTGGTCCAATTCCATCCTCCGCCAGAGGCCGGAATCTGTACTACGCCATCCAACCGGGGAGTCCAGTCGTCACCATATACGTTGGGAGGGGGAAGAACAAGATCTGTTCCTGTGTCATAAGTTGGGGCCTTACCTCCACCAGAAACCCACCAGCCCTCAATTCCATCATATAATCTATTGAGGTATAACTGCAGGTCCGCTTCACTTGACCAGAAATCTGGATCAGATATCTGATCCAGGGGCGTTCTGTCTAACAGATCCTCGCAGGAATATAAAAATATCCCTGAAAACAGTATAATAATCCATAATAATTTTTTCATTGCTGTACTATTTAGAAGTTAACACTTAATCCCACGGAAATTGTCTTGCTTAACGGATATGCGTCGCCAGCTCCATACCATCTTCCTCCAAATGCTTCAGGATCAAAGAACATTAACTTTGTAAAAGTTAAAAGGTTTTCACCTGATACATAAATCCTAGCGCTCTTCATGAATATTTTCTGGACGATATTGCTGGGAAGGTTATAGCCAATCTGGAGATTTTTAAGTCTTAAAAAAGCTCCACTCTGTAGAAGATGATCGGTTGGATATGCGAAATTCTTAGCGTTCTGCCCCCAATACTGAGCATATGGGCGTGGGAAATAGGCATCGGGATTAGCACCTAAAGGGCTGGAGGCATCACGCCAGTAGTCCAGATGGCCTTTTAGAACATTGTTATGCATGGGTCCGGCTGCGGGCCCCCTGAAAGAACCATCAGTAAAATAAAGGTCTTTTTTGCCGATCCCCTGCAGAATGATGAAAACATCAATTCCCTTCCACTTAAGACTCGCATTTAATCCATACACATATCTTGGTGAGTCGTTTCCCAGAACCACCAGGTCCCCATGACTATCCAGAGTATTTTCTCCAATGTCAATTTTATCGTCATCGTTCTGATCTATATATTTTGTGTCTCCTGGAAACCAATCACCGGAGTATATATAGGACTGATCAATACCCCAAGCTTCGATATCGGATGGGGATTTGTAATAACCAGGAGTTTCCAGGCCCCAGATTTCACCCAAGACCTGTCCATCGTAGTAAGAACTTAGCAATTTCGTTGGATTGTTATAACTTACTACGACATTTTTATAATCAGAGACTACCACTCTGAGCTCATAAGAAAAATCGTTTACCCTGTTTTTCCATGAAAGCTCAAGCTCCCATCCCCTGGTCCTTATTTCTCCTTCGTTTTTCTTTGGAACTACAGTACCCAATACTGCTGGCAGGGGCTCTCCCGGTCCAACCAGGTTGGTTGTATGAGATTCGTATACACCGAATGTGAACCCTAATCTGTTATCCAGCAGCATGGCATCAAGTCCTAAATCAAATGTAGCTACCTGTTCCCAGGTCAAATTGATGCTGGTAAGATTTGGAGTACCAACAGTCCAGCCACGTTCGCCAGCAAACAACCAATAATTAGTCTGACGAATAGGTAAAGTTGGAACATATAAATAATTGGCGACATTCTGGTTGCCGAGGGTGCCATAAGAAGCTCTGAATTTTAATAAATCTATTTGTTGTAATGGGAAAAAGTTTTCTTTTGAAATAACCCATCCAGCCGATACCGATGGGAATACTCCCCACCTTTCATCTTTTTCAAATCTGGAAGAGCCGTCAGCCCTTACATTAACCTCCAACAAATATTTTTCAGAGAAAATATAATTTAATCTTCCAAAAACACTTTGCGTAGCCCAATGCCCTATCCAGTCGTCAACTGTTTTCTCTCCAACACTGGTGCTGAGGGAAGGAATGGCATTACTCAACAGATAAAAAGCTTCCCCAGATATACTCTTGTAATTATACACTTCATGCTGATATCCTGCCATAACACTCAGGTTATGTGATCCA
>DOZA01000066.1 GCA_003518245.1 Bacteroidales bacterium
AATTGAAAGATACCCTGACCTTGATGAACATTTCACAAGAGGCTTTCCCGACAGGGTGATACAAGATGGGTTTAGAAATATATGGTATTTTACAGGCAGGCATACAGGTGTCCTGCGTTACTTGGAAGACGGGACATACAAAAATATTGTATACCCGTTCATACCACTTGAAAATAAGTTGGTTCCAAGCTTCGAGTCAGTTTTTGTATATGATAATGATAATATACTTTTTGGTGCCGAGAATGGTTTCGCTCATTATAAAATTACTGAAGAATTTGACTATCATAAGCCTTTTAAATTACATATAAGGTCTTTTAGGGGAAATTCTGATACCCTGCAATATGTTATGAACCAGGATGAAGATTATGATATCAATTACGGGGCAGAAATACCACAGTATCGTTTCAGGGATAACATTTTTGAAATTAATTATGCTGCAACCTGTTTCAGGGAAGGGTATGTTGAATATTCAACATACCTGTCAAATTATGATCTTGAGTCAACTTCGTGGAGCAGGAATACCAGCAGACAGTTTGCAAGGCTGGAGGAAGGAATATATGAGTTCGTTGTAAAAGCAAGGAATAGTTTCGGTGTTCAATCCGAACCTGTGGTTTTCAATTTCAAAGTCCTGCCTCCATGGCACCGGACACTGATAGCAAAAATTGTCTACTTAATCCTTGTTATAGTATTTATTCTTTTATTGATAATTATTTTTAACCGGAGGGTGGAGATTAACAGGCAGAAAGAACAGCAAAGACAAAAGGAGAGCTACAGGGTCAAGGAGGAACAATTGAAGAGTGAAGCACTTGAGGTTGAGAAGGAACTTATAAGGATAAGAAATGAAAGATTGAGAAACGAAATGATCTTTAAGGAAAAAGAACTGGCAAATACAACCATGAATATATTGCAAAAGAATAAATCAATGATAAAAATGAAAAGTGAGATGTTAAAGATAGTCTCACTCAGTGATAATTCAGAAATAAAGAAACAGCTGAAACGCCTGGCCTGGAAAATTGAAAGGGATATTGACAGTGAGGATTACTGGAAGGTCTTTGAGGTCCACCTGGAGCAGGTACACGAAGATTTTCTGAAACGCTTATCTGAAAAACACCCGGATCTTACAAACCGTGAACGCAGATTGTGTGCTTATATAAAGATGGGAATGTCATCAAAGGAAATTGCTGCTCTTATAAACATTTCTTTTCGTGCTGTTGAGAATAATCGGTACAGGTTAAGACAAAAACTTAACCTGGCAAAAGGTGAAAACCTGGCAAATTGTATCTCAAACTTGTAATACCATAAATTTTTTCTCACCTGTATTATTAACTGCGTGCTAAAATTAGGATGAGTTGATAAATATTATACATATGTATGTTTTATAATTATTAATATACATATATACAGGCATATACACTTATGAGTGTGAGTTTTTTATGAGGTAAACCAGCTTTAATGATGAGCTTATTATGTGTATATTTTTAGCAGTTGGGAATTCAATTTTGTAGCTTTGATTATCTAATTATTCTAAAACCTAAAAATTATGAAACAACTGTTAGGTATTATTCTCTTATTTGTCAGTCTGGGTCTTTATGCCCAGGACATGACTGTAACGGGTACGGTAACCGATGCTTCAAATGGTGAACCGGTACCCGGAGTAGCTGTGGTCATAAAAGGAACGACCATAGGTACAGCAACTGATATTGATGGTACATACTCAATTGAGACCTCAATGAACAGTGTGCTTATCTACTCTTTCCTCGGAATGAAAACGGAGGAAAGAACCGTAACCTCTTCAGTAATTGATGTTATACTAAGTCCAATGGTAACTGACCTTGATGAAGTAGTAGTAACAGGTTACGGTATACAGAAGAAAGCACTTACCACTGGTGCAAACCAGAATATTAAAGGTGAGGAAATAGCTGAATTGAATACCTCCACGGCTATGGAAGCACTGCAGGGTATTACTCCCGGTGTAAGTGTTACCAGGACTAATGGACAACCCGGAGCAGGTACTGAGGTTGTTATCCGTGGTATGGGTACAATAGGTAATGCATCTCCTCTTTACATTGTTGATGGTGTGACTGTTGGTAGTATTGATTATCTCAACCCATCGGATATCGAATCAATTGATATCCTTAAAGATGCTGCTTCAGCAGCCATTTATGGTTCAAGGGCAGCAAATGGTGTAATACTTGTAACTACTACTAAAGGTAAAAGAGGAGCAAAGCCAGTTATCAGGTACGATACATATTATGGTATTCAGAACATTTATAAAAACCTTACCCCTCTGAATGCCCAGGAGTATATGTATATCATGGATGAGGGCCGCGTTAATGATGGTTTGCAGCCTTATGACTGGGAAACGATGCTTACTAATAACAGCTGGCTCAACAATAACTATCCTGATGACCTGGGTACACAGCTGGGTCAGGAGATATGGAGTAAGCTGCAGGGGGGATGGAAAGGGACGAACTGGATTAACGAACTTACCAAAGAGAATGCCCCGGTGGTGAGCCATTCTCTGTCTGTTACCGGTGGAACACAGGATATAGCTTATTCAGTTGGTTTTTCATACCTTGATCATACAGGTATAATAGCAGGTGACCTTATAGGTGCCGGGCAGAAGAGGATGACAGCCAGAATAAATACTGAATTTACCCTGGTAAAGAATGACGACTTTGACATTATTAAGGTAGGTGAGAATTTTACATATAATAGTAATATAAACAGGTCGGTTGGAACAGGTAATATTTACTGGAACGATCTTCACGATGCTCTGGTAATAAACCCTATTATGCCTGCCTACTGGGATAAATCGCCTGATCCAAATGGTTTTACACCTATACTTGAAGGATTATCCAATAATCAGACAAACCCACTGGCCACCTGCTTCTACAGGCATAACTACGGCTGGTATAATGGCAATAATATTGCCGGTAATGTATATGTCGAGATTCAACCCATTGAAGATCTTGTTATCAGATCATCGTATGGTATTGATGCATGGTTTGGCCATGGCAGATCATGGAGCCCTACCTATGCTCTAGGAACACTCTATACCAACCCCAAAGATGCTGCCAATCAGAGTATGTGGTTTGGGAATAGCTGGACATTAACCAATACAGTAACTTATAATCATATTTTTGGCGGAGAACATA
>DOZA01000367.1 GCA_003518245.1 Bacteroidales bacterium
TCTTACACCCAGTTCACCGTTTATTCTTTCATCGGCTTTACTTTCTCTTTGTGAGTCTATGACCTCAGCTATATCCTTGAGGTAAATATTATTACCATTAAAACTTCCAACCACTATTTCTTTTATCCTGTCACTGCTGGCAAACTCACCCTGCACCCTGAGTGGATAATCAAGGCTTCCCATTTCCAGATAACCGGCCGGCATATTCATGTTTTCAGCCCGCAGGACATTGCCTATTTGTTCAACAGAAAGATTATACGCTTCCATCTTAATGGGATCCACATTAATATATATCTCCCTTCCCGGTGCTCCGGCAAGACCAACAGATCCAACCCCTTCGATACGGTTCAGGGGGTTGACTATTTTCTCATCAAGTATTTTCTCCAGTCCGGCATAACTCTCCTCAGCTGTTATGGCATAAAACAATATAGGCATCATGCTGGAGTTAAACTTGAGTAATGTGGGGTCTTCACAATCTTCAGGTAAAAACCTTTCAATAAAATCGAGGTTGTCCCGTACTTCATTTGCAGCTTCATCAGTATTGGTACCCCATTCAAATTCAAGAAACATAATTGATGAATTATCGCTTGATGTTGAGTTTATGCTTTTCAGATTGCTTATTGTCCCGAGCGAATTCTCCAGTGTATTTGTAACATTGGTTTCAATATCGGCCGCCGAGGCTCCGGGGTAAGAAGTAAATACTGTCAGGAAAGGGAATTCCATTTCAGGAAACAGGTCAATAGAAAGCCTGGTAAGCGAATATAATCCCATGGTAACCAGGGCGATAAAAATCAATATGGTTGTCAGCGGGCGCCTGACTGCATTGCTATATATACTCATCTCTTTTTATTTCTTAATTTACTTAACTACTGTTACTTTATCTCCGTCCATAAGCCTTGCCTGCCCTTCGGTAATAAGCGTTACTCCTTCCACTATATCATCAGAGATTATCTCTATTTTCTCATCAAACCTCTTACCAATAGTAACATTATAACGTATTGCAATACCATCTTCTTCAAGGAATATATACCTTATATTTGTACCTTCCTGCTGTACCACAGTATTTGAAGGAACAACAAAGCTTTCTTCCTCTCCTACAAACATTGATACCCTGGCAAACATACCAGGCTTAAGTTTACCCAACTTATTTGGGACCTGTATTTCAACCTTGAATGATCTGCTCATTGCATCTATAGTGGGATAGACCAGTATGACTTCACCCTCAAACTCCTCATTATTAAAGACATCAGCCTTTACACTTGCTGTCATTCCTTTTTTTACCACAGGGTAAAAATTCTCAGAGATATTGAGAATTGCTTTTAATGGCTTTATCTGCATTAATGTCACTACTGCAGCTTTCCCTGCAGCAGTATTGGGAGCACCTGAATAAATTTCACCATTCTCATAATACTTTCCTGTAATAACACCTGAAAAAGGAGCATACATCAGGGTATTGTCCTTGAGAAAATCAAGGGAGGTTTTCGCCACATCATATTGTGTTTTAACCTGGTCATATGCCTGCTGTGTTATACTACCTGTTTCCAGCAATGCCTCCATCCTTTTCATATCCACATCCAGGCTGTTTAGCTGTATCCTTGATTGATGTACCTGTGTCTGGTCCATAAGGAACAGCTTCTGGCCCTTCTGCACCTTATCGCCTGGTTCAACATATATTCTATCAATCCTTCCGGGCGAAGCGGGAGCCACATAAACCTCCTCCCATGCCTTAAGTGTTGCATTATAATCTATGGTTCTGGAGATTACAGTTTTTTCAAGCATACTGGTACGTACCAGTATTTCCTTTTTTGCAGCTGCGCCGGCTGCCTGCTCACCTTCTGCAGGATTACCCTGTTGTGATGGCTTACACCCTGCTATCATTAAGCTGCTCAGAATCACAATTGATAAAAATCTTAAGTATTTCATTCGTTAAAAATTTTATTTTCCCTGTTAATTATAAGTTGTTTAATAGTTTATCAAGCTCCAGCTTGGTTTGAAGCAGGTTCATCAGACTGCTTATATAGTTGTTTTCCGCATCAAGATAGTTACCGTTTGCCTGTGTCAGGTCAAGACTGGAAGCCACACCCTGCTTATACTTATTCTCAACGCTCAGATAGACCCTTCTGGCAACATCAACATTTTCTTTCTGGCTCTGGAATTGCTCATTCGCATTGATAAGATTATACCTCAGCTGCTTTTCCTGTATATATAATTGATCGGCTACCATCTCTTTATTGATTCTTACCCTTTCCAGGTCAAACTGGGCCTTCCTTATCTGTGAATAACGCTGGCCACTGGCAAAAATGGGTATCGAGAGCTGTAAACCGATCATTGAATTAGGGAACCAACGTAAATCATTCAGTTCATTTCCCATGCCACTCTTATTATAACTGTAGAAACCTGATAAAGTAGGTAATACAGTTGATTTTTGCATTTTCAGATTAAGCTCGGTCATTTTTTCCTGGCTGTGTAGTAAACGAAAATCTATATTATTCTGAATATTGAAATCCTGACTGTTAAGAGCTATAACGTCAACCTCATTCAACAGATCATCCAGAGTCTGTGTAAGATCTATCTCTGTTTCAGGTTTTAGCCCAAGCTGGAACCTCAGCATATTATAACTCAACTCAAGGCTCCTTTCCATTGATTTCCTGGTATTATCAACCATACTCAGGTTTGAAACCATCTGATCAACATCTGTTTCTTCCGCCATACCTGCTTTATACATTGCCCTCGTTGACCTGAGTGTTTTCTCAAGGTTTTCCCTGTTCTTATCCAGAATATTTATCGATTCTTCAGATACAAGTATCAGGTAATATGTTGAAATTACCGTGCTTTTTATCTCCAGTTCCGATTTCTCCAGGTTCTCGGTAGATAAGTGCTCAGCCAGTTTAGCGGTCTGTATGCCCACAAAATATGAAGCATTAAACAATAATTGTGAAACCTGAACACCATATCCTGCATTGAACTGCTGACCAAACTGTACAGGTACATAGATACCCGGCTGACCTATAATCTCACCTGGTAATAATGTGGTCATTATTACCAGGTTATCATTAAGCAATACACTTGCATCTACCTTTGGCAAACCTCCTGAAATAGCCTCCCAGGTTGACATCCTAGCTGCATCAATATCTATCCTGGATGCTTTTACTGCCTTGTTATGCATAATTGCATATTCCTGTGCCTCATCCAGTGAAAGGCTCAGTTTATCATTATAATCCTGGGCCTTTAGGGACAGGACCAAAAAAGCAATTGTAAACATGCTTAACCATCTCAATCTTATTGTTCTATACATTGAATTCTAAATTTTCCTTGTTTTTATACTTATTAATTAATTCCTGTCCTTGGGGGGTTGATATTCCAATCAGATAATTGAAGAGGAGATTCTCGATAATCTCCATACGTGAATACTTACCTTCGGGCAGGTATTGGTCATCTTTAGTCATGTCTATTGCTCCATGAATACCCGCATTTACTATTTCAACATTTATGTCACTCCTGAAAATCTTCTCCTTTATACCTCTGTTTAATATTTCCTCTGTCATCTCCATATTACGTATATCACCTTTCTGGCATATTTCTTCATAAACCCTGTAATGATACTTCTTCAGATCCATAAGATATGTCGGGTTTGTTGTCTTGAAGTGACTGGAAGCCAGGGTCAGGATCCTGAAAATGGTCTCAATAACATTATCAGATTCCTTCATAATATCTAAAAAAACCTCCTTTTGCCTATGGGTCATATTTCGTACTACACTCCTGAGCAATTCATCCTTGTCAGCAAATTGTTCATATATCGTTCTTTTTGACATACCAAGATGATGAGCAATTGAATCCATGGTAACAGCCCTTATCCCGTATTTCATAAATAATACCGCTGCTTCTTCTGTTATTCTTTCTCTATAATCCATACTTAATCTAATGAGGCTGCAATAATGAGAAAACTTTTCGGGTTTCCAAAGTTTTAAATGTTAAATTTCTATTAAATTCGGTTAATGGCATGTTTGGGTCGGTGAGTAAATCCGTTTAAGGTTAAGGTCGGTACCGGGTCCGTAAGTATTGACGTATCAGGTTGTGCAAAACTATCATTAAATGAATAATACCGATTTAACAGTTCAACAACTTCTATCCTTCTAAACACCTCAACATCCCCTGAACATTACCTTCCCCTAATAGTTGTTAAAATGCCAATCATAAAAAACTAAGTCAGGGTATCAGTATGAAGTAAGAATGCCATAATATCTAAGTATTAATGGAACAAATGCATAGCATGAAAAGTACACAATTACGAACACCAGTGCTATATAGCCACTCATTTCAAAGAAGTAAAGTATAGTTGACTGTATTATCCCGGCAAATATTATCAGTATGGATAGAAGGTTCAGTTTTTTTCTTTTTATCCTGGTTTTACTTGCTGGCCTGGCAAACATAACCAGCCCTGTTGTAAGATGAGATATCAGCCCCATGATAATATAGTAATGGATATACAGTTGTTGAGGTATATTGCCAGGGTTAAAAGAAAGATATGCAACGACTAAAAACCCACCTGCTGCTATTGATATAAATGAAACCGTAAAGATCCTGCCCATATAGTACAGCTGTAACCTAAATGCGAATCTTAACATCATATACCAGGTAAGTATCATAAAAGGCAGTCCTACAGGCACCCACACAGATAGTCAGGATAACGGTTCAGCTAAGTGGCCTCAGTATATTTTTTGCTGTTTTCGGACTTTTTGCTCTTGCCTATTCATTTCTCATTATCCCGGTGTTTGATTTTGGAAGTGATTTAATTTTTGTACATGCAGCTCGGAAAATGAAGGTAGACTTCAGATACCTTGTGTCCGGTTTCTCAGAAAATTATGTACATATTATTCTTGCCAATCTGATTGTTTTTGCCATTATAATGATTGGATTTATCATGCTTATCATTCCTGGTATTATCTTGTCCTGCCGTCTTGCATTTGTCAGTTATCTTGTTATGGACAAGAAGATGGAACCCATAACTGCCGTGGAGGAGAGCTGGCGTTTAACAAAGGGTTATGGTTGGACTATCTTTGCCATGGGACTGGTATCATTTTTCATAATAATATTTGGCTTGTTAATGCTCATAGTTGGCATTTCCCCTGCCATAATGTGGGTAAGTGGGGCTTTTGCCACACTATATAATGATGTGCTTACTGTGAAAGGTGAACTACCTGAAATACCTGACTCAGAGTAGTATTAATAACACCTGTTTTTTATACCTGACCGGTGGGGGAAGTCATAAAAATGGCTTCCCCTTTTAATTATTACCAAGTTTCAGTTTGGCAAACCTGAGGAGCAGTTTTTTTTCACCCGTATCATCAAAATCAACCAGGGCTGTTGTATTTGGTGCCTGGCCATCAATGGAGATAATTTTACCCCGCCCGAATCTTTCATGGTAAACTATGGCTCCTTCAACCAGCTCATCATCTGATGCCAGCTGTTTATTATCCATACTATTATCTGTTATGGGTTTTACCCTTTTCAGGTTTTTTCGAGGGGGTTTTGAATAATCAATATTCTTATCTTTTAACCCGGGAATTCTTTTTTCAAAGGGCCTGTTTGAAGTACTCGTCCCATGAATATTTCTCCGGCCACTCTCATCAGGATATTCCAGGTAATCATCATCAACCTCTGCCAGGAATCTGCTTGGTTTACAATTCTCCAGTTTACCCCATTTATAGCGATTAAGTGCATAACTGAGCGTTACCTGCTCCTTTGACCTTGTCACAGCTACATAGAATAATCGTCTTTCTTCTTCAAGGCCACTGTTTTCCGCAAGTGACATTACTGACGGGAACAGGTTCTCCTCCAGTCCAACTATATATACATGCCTGAATTCCAACCCTTTAGCTGAGTGCATTGTCATCAGGATAACTTTATTCCGGTCTTCTTCTTTCTCTGTATCACGATCAGTAATCAGTGCTACTGATTCAAGGTATGCAGCCAGGTTGGCTGGTTCACCGTTTGTTTCGGCAGCATCTGTAAATTCCTTAATAGCATTCAGCAGTTCCTGGAGGTTTTCGTACCTGCTTACTTCTTCAGGTGTTTCACCTTCCTTAAGTTCTTTCATGATGCCGGTAGCCTTCGCTGTTCTCATTGCAGCATCATATGCACTGGCATTTACACAGTGAGATGATACAGTATTAATAAGGTCTGTATAAACCTGTACACGTTTCCATGTTGCGGGGGTAAGCAGTGAGCTGTGCATATTTGGTCCTGACATAATTTCCCACGCTGTTAATTCATTACTCTCTGCTGCTTCAAATAATCTCTCAACTGTAGTTTTACCTATCCCCCGCCTGGGATAATTTATGGTTCGTTTTAAGGCTTCTTCATCACGCGGATTGATTACCATCCTTAAATATGCAAGGATATCTTTTATTTCCTTACGTTCATAAAATGACAGGCCACCGTATATCTTGTATGGAATATTCTTTTTTCTGAATGTTTCTTCAAAAATTCTTGACTGTGCATTTGTACGATAAAGGACCGCGAACTCTTCCCATTTAACCTGTTCAGACAGGCTACGGTCGAAAATATCAGAAGCTATCCTGAAACCCTCCTCACCATCAGTCATTGATTCCATTATCTTTATCTTATTACCCTGTATTTTTTCAGAATAAATCGTTTTACTGATTTGCCCGGTATTATGTTTTATAATACTGTTGGCCGCATTCACAATGGTTTTTGTCGACCTGTAGTTTCTTTCAAGCTTATACAGAGTATAATCAGGATAATCTTTCCTGAAATTGAGAATATTCTCTATTCTTGCCCCCCTGAATGAATAGATACTCTGTGCATCATCACCCACAACGCACAGGTTACGATGTTTTTCAGATAATCTTTTCACTATCAGGTACTGCGCATAATTAGTATCCTGGTACTCATCAACAAGGATATAATTAAACCTCTCCTGGTAATTTTTGAGTGCATCGGGATAATCCCTGAACAGTATNNCAGCAGGTCACCAAAATCCATTGCACCCGACTTATAACACCTTGCTGCATATCTCAGGTAAATTTCCGATAACATTGGCAGTTTTGAAATACGGTCTCTCTCAGTAATTGAGCTATTTGATGTATAAGCCCTGGCTGTTATAAGGTTGTTCTTTGCAGCTGATATCCTTGCTGCAACTGAGGAGGGTTTATAAACCTTATCGTCAAGCCCCATTTCTCTAATAATTGTTTTAACCAGACTCTTTGAGTCAGTAGCATCATAAATGGTATAGCCGGGAGGATATCCCAGTTTATCGGATTCTGCCCTTAGTATCCTTGCAAACATGCTGTGAAATGTACCCATCCATAAATACCTGCTGTCATTATAGCCGGCAATGCCAAATATTCTTTCTTTCATTTCTTCGGCAGCCTTATTTGTGAAAGTGAGGGCCAGGATTGAATGAGCGGGTACACCCTTTCTTAGCAGGTGTGCTATCCTGTAAGTAAGTACCCTTGTTTTACCGGATCCTGCACCGGCAATAACAAGTGATGGTCCTTCGGTATTGACAACCGCCACTTGCTGCGCTTCATTTAATTCACTCAGGTAATTATCTGTCATAGGGTTTATCCACATTTACAGTGAGCACAAAGTTACTAAAAGAGATGAATAATAATTAAGGTATACCAATACAATAAGGATTAAGTTTTCAACATTCATTAGCCTTTTCACAGCTTGCACAGCCCGGGCACATTTATTATAATTGCATACGTTTATACCAAATAATTTATATGTCCGTTATTTTTCTGACTAACCACTGAAAATTTGTGAAAATTAAGCTCCTGATACTATTCCTTGCCTGCGCCAGCCTTGCCGCTGCCCAGATTACAGCACCGGGTTCATCTGCCATAAGGTATACTGATTATACAGGCACATCAGAAAAGCACCCTGTTTTTATCTTTTGTTCAGTCAACGGATCAACTACAGGCAGCTTATCGGCAGACAGCCCTGAGGGCACGGGCCCGTGGGATTTTACCTGGACCATGTGGGATAACAGCACTGATGATTTTTCCATACCGGTAAAGACAGAAACAGCTGTTTTCTCTTCCTCTGCAGGTATGCTTGCCGAGGGAGGGTACAGGGTGGAAATCGATGACGGGGCATTATATGATACATCGTTTATTGCATGGGTGTTTATTGATAGTCCTCGCTCTTCAATAAGTTTACAACAAAGTAAATGTTACAATCTAACACTGAGGGGAAAAGCAATAATAGATACGTTTTATTATTATGATATTATCAACGATCAGAGAATAATACTCCCAAATGATGTTTTTGTATTATGGAGTTCAGACCCACCATCTCCAATTCCTAGTCCAAATACATCATCTTACTATATTGATGACTATATGCTCAAGAATATTTTTCCCCTTCCTTTAGATGATATTTGGTATAATTTGCATGTAACAGACAGCTTTGGCTGCTCCGCCGACTCATCCTTCTTTTACGAATCCATCCATGTAAAGGCGGAATTCGAGGTTGACCCCAACCAGGGAGAGGCGCCCCTTGAGGTAGCCATAACGGATAATTCGATAAGGGCCAATACTTATATATGGGAGTTCGGCGATGATTCTGTTTCATACCTGGCCGAGCCCTTTACTCATACCTACTATTATCCCGGCACTTATACCCTGCAACTCTTTATTGAAAGTGACCAGTTTTGCCGGGATTCAACCAGCCTTAAAGTCATTGTTGAACCCTCATCGCTGAATATCCCCAATGTATTTACCCCTGATGGTGATGGCAGTAATGAATTTTTCTACGTTGATAGTAAATCTCTGCGAAGTATCTTTGTTCAGATCTTCAGCAGGGGAGGTCAGAGAGTTTACGTTTTCGAAGGCGAGGGTGATTCCCTTAAGGACTGGCAGGGATGGGATGGTAAGATTGGAAGCAGCAAGGCTAGCCCGGGTGTTTACTATTATATCATCCGTGCCAGGGGATGGGATGATATTGTTTACGAAGGGAAAGAATACAGGGGATTCCTGTATCTGTTCAGGTAGTAGGCAGCCCTCCTGTGCACTCCGTGCTTAGGAAGAAAGTACAGAGGGTGGGGAAAAGGAATACAGATTATCGAAACGAGCTATGAGATTTCGGGGTGAGATAGATGAATGTCGATGGCGTTGATCAGAGATCAACACCAGCGACCTGGATTACAATACCGATTTAACAACTTAGCAATTCAACGATTAACAAAACCTCTAAGCCTCTAAACAATATTTCCTTAACTTTACCCTTCTAAACACCATTCACATGAAAAAAACATTTTTCCTGGCTGCATTTCTCCTTATCAGCATATCCGGCATTGCGCAGGATAAGCTGAAAGGTCAGATTGAATCAATAATTGAAAGAATTGAAGATGAGCATTTTGAAACCTACAAATTTCTTCACTCCCACCCTGAGGTATCCCTCATGGAATATGAGACAGCCAAAAAGATGGCTTCTCATCTTGAGGATTTGGGTTTTAAGGTAACGCGCAATTTTAGCGGGAACAGTCTTGTAGGTGTTTTTGAAAATGGTAACGGACCGGTTATTATGTTGCGTACCGACATGGATGCTTTACCGATAAAGGAACAAACAGATCTTCCCTATGCCAGTAGTGTTATTATGAAAGATGCATCAGGCAAACAAGTGCCGGCAATGCATGCCTGCGGTCATGATATGCATATGACCCTGTGGCTGGGCACACTGAACACCATGGTAACGCTTAAGAATGAATGGTCAGGTACCATTATAGCTATTGCACAACAGGCCGAAGAGGTAAGTGGCGGAGCCATAAAAATGATCGAAGACGGTTTGTTTCGTAAATTCCCGGTACCTGACTATGCCCTGGCCTATCACGTAAATCCTGAGTTGCCGGCAGGATCAATTGGCTATTACCCGGGCCCTATTTTCGGAGGTGTGAGCTCTGTGGATATTCATGTTTTTGGTTATGGAGGTCACGGTGCCATGCCACATACTACCATTGATCCCGTGGTACTGGCTTCACGCATTGTCCTTGCTATACAGACCCTTGTTTCAAGGGAGATTGAGCCCATTCAGCCCGCAGTGGTAACAGTGGGTTCAATACATGGAGGAAGCAAGCATAATATCATTCCCGACAGGGTTGATATGCAGCTTACAGTTCGCTTCTTCTCAGATGAGGTATACAACCAGATCATTGATGGCCTGAAACGTATCACACGGGGTATCGCCCTCTCGGCAGGACTGACTGAAGAAAAATTCCCCGAGGTAATTCCACTGGAAGGGTTAACTCCTCCAGTGGCTAACAATCCGGATCTGGTGAATAAAGGAGTGGTCTCCATGGAGAAAATGCTGGGGTCAGACCTTATGTATGGGGTGAAACCGAGTACCGTGGGCGAGGATTTTGGTAAGTACGGACGGACTCCGGAAAAGATTCCCATAGCCCTTTTCTGGCTGGGTGGTGTTGAAAAGGATAAATACCTTGATCATATTGAAAACGGAACACCTTTACCGGGACTGCATAATGCAGCTTTTTATCCCGATTTTTATCCCACATTCAAGGGCGGGGTGGCTGCGATGGCCAGGACAATGATTGATCTGTTTAATGAATAGGATTAATAATAATAGCTTTTCATAATTCAGTCCTCATTTGATTCTGATAATTCAAATATAAAACAAAGGTTAAGGCTTATCTCAGTCACGAGTTCCAGGAATTGCCTAAAGTTGTCTTTAGTTTGAAAAGTCATAGTTTTAAGTAATTAAGAAAGAATAAAAAGGGATTAAGGTTTTTATGGCTACAGAGACAAAGATCACGTTAACATTTATAGTCCCCTCTTTTTTGCTGCTTGAATTTTGCTACGTTCTACGAGGCTATCAGATCTAGGTTTTAAGTATTGTAATCAAAGTACCACTTTCTTATTAAAAACCTATTAAATAGCCTATCATTCCAAAAACCAGTGCATATACCATATTCATCAACTTCACAACAATGAATCCCCGTTTTGATTCTGCAAGCATAGGCAACATTCCATGTCCATCCTGTGATATTGAGCTTGCCAATAAAATGCTAAATGGTATGCTTCCTTGTGCAAAAAGCGTAACAAAAATCAAGTGTGGACCTGATTCCGGGATGATACCAATAAAAACAGCAACAAGCAATACAATAAACATATTAGAAGATATCCATGCCTGAACATCAATATAACTCATTAAGAAATGCATGAATAAAATAGTCCCGAATACCCATAAGAAAATTCGTGGAAGGTGCATTTTTACAATATGTTCCCAGATGTGTTCCTTAATAAAATGATCTGGAACAGTTAATACGATAAAAAGGGAAAAAAGAAACGCAAGTAACACTGATATTTTCATCCAGATATCTAAATTTCCACCCAACAATCCGATGGCAACACATGCTATAAGAGATAAAATAATAATTGCTACTGCAAGCCGGTTTAAGCGTGGATGAAATAAATTACCCCAAATTTTATCTTTTCCAAAATACTTGCAATCGGGTTCGTCGTGTAAGGAAAGCTGATGAGAAGAAATTTTCTCTAATATTTTTTTGGGTTTGTAAAATTTGTCTGTAATATAACCCGCCAGTATACCAACAACAAGAATAATTGCAGTTAATAACATAGCCTTCTTAGGAAACATAGCAAACATTACAAAAGCCTCATCTCCACTTGTAGCAATCATTGTGGTAACTAATGCTCCGAAAGACACCAATCTGTGCGAAAACATGGCAACCATTGTAAATGCTCCAAGGCAGCCAGGGATTGCCCCTAAAATACCGGCAATCAAATATTGGCGCCATTTATTACCTGTAAAGCTTTTTTGCCACAGACCTCTAGATTGTACATTTATATATTCAATAACCACCATCATGACAAAAACAAAGCCGGTAATCATGATGGAATGTAAAAATATTTTATAAACTGCCACCATAATTTTATAAATTTCGATTAAAACAAAATTCGCTGCCCATCATCATATTGTCTATTCATTATCAATACGTACAGTATATACAACTTATGTTTCATCCGGGCTATTAATGCTCTATCCTGCAATCCAACATTTGTTTCTTCATAATGATGAAACTATTTATTTATTCCCAAAGGCAGGGCAAAAATTCCTCTTCCAATATCGATTTCAATAGCATCTTTTTTTATAAGAATAGCTTTTCTTAAGGCATTTAATTCCTATAGATAAACATATTTCTTAATATCAAACAAGTTATTATACTTATCGGCATATTGATTAAAGGTTTCTGTTTTTGTCATCGTTACATATTTTTTTTATTGTCGATAATAAAACATCATTTTCTTTGCGAAGGCCAATGGAAATTCTATAATAGCCTTCCATCCATTCATCAGACAAATTAAAAATATTAACTTCTTCATCATTAAGCCTTTTACCAAAATCAAGGATCTTTGTCTTAATCAAAAGAAAATTGGCGTTTCCGGGAAAAACCTGAATTCCTGTTTTCAATAGTTCTTTTTCTACTCTCTTTTTTTCACTCAGGATTTTATCCACATTTGAAGTCATATATTCAGGCTTTTTTAATGCTTCAATAGCTGCAAAAAGAGTGGGGTTAGAAAGATATGTCAGGAAATCTGGAAAATGATCTTTGAAACAATCTCCCATTATCAGGTAACCCAGTCTAAGTCCTGCCAATGAAAAAGCCTTATCCATGGTTCTCGTAATTGCCAGGTTGGGATATTTTTCAATCATACTAGCAAAAGTTTGTCCCGAAAATTCATAATATGCCTCATCTGCTAATAGTAATACATCTTTTTTCTGAAGAATTTTTTCAGCAAAACCTTTATCAATCATGAATTTACCTGTAGGATTATTCGGATTATCAATAATTATCAGTGTCGGTTCATTTAACTCTTTTAATAAAAGATTACTGTCTAATTTGAAATCAGGAGGGGAAATCTGAATTCTTGTTAATCTACTAGCCTGCTTTAAAGCATATTGTGTAACGGGGAAAAATGATGGGTTCACCATAATTATTTTCCTGTCTTTTGAAAAAATATTGATTATCTCCCGTATTAACAAGTCCGAACCATGACTTAAAACAATTCGTTCAGAAGATGTATCATTGTAATTGCCTAAAAGTTTTTTTAACTCAATTAGAAATTTTGACTCAGAATATCTATTTACATTTTCCAATCCTTTTATTGCTGCCTTTTGAATGCTTCTGGCAGGTGAATAAGGATTCTCATTCATATGTAGCTTGATCATCATTTCACTTCAATAATTGTTTCTGTTTTATATCCAGTAATTACTTTAGCATGTCCTATTAAATTGTTATCTGATTCGGCTTCTCCAGTATCAACTCTGAGACATTCCAGTCTGCTTACTTTATCTTCGGTTGCAACAATAATTACATTCTCTTTGCCGATTAATTTTAATACTTCCGGCGTAAATTGTTTACTTGCCCTGCCAAAAATAAAGCCATTCCCTCCAATAGGTGTGACAATGATTTTTATCTTAAGGTATTTTTTAATCAAACCAAGCAAGCCTTCTTCATTAAGGTCTGTTCCAACTAATTGGCCATTAACAACAGCATCAATACCCAATAAGGTTTTCTCTACTCCCATTTTACAAGCGATAGTTGCCAAAGTTGTTCCTGGTCCTAAAATATAAAGAGTATCTTTTTCAATATTTTCAAAAATATACTGTGCAATATCTTCTTTGATGATTGTTTCAGATTTATTTACATTGGAAGCTTCTTTTTTGCCTTGCAACAGATTTAATTTTTTCGGTACTTTCAGGTAACCATATAATTTTGCTCCCAGTTTTCCTTCTCTGAATGCTTCTTCATCAATATCAAGAACTTCCTTTTCAATAACCTCAGCATATTCATTATTGATAATTTCTGCTGCAGCATATGTTGAAAGCGCAAAAGCAGGGCTGAACATTTTGACTCCTGAAGGAATACCTACAACAGGAATTTTTAAACCGAGGGCATCATATACATCTCTTGCTGTACCATCGCCACCAACAAAAATCAGAAGCTCAATGTTTTTTTCAACCATCTCGCGAATAATTCTTTTAGTATCATCCGCCTTTGTTTGTGTACCTATTTCGGATACAACTTCATATTTAAAATCAAACTTCTTAATATAATCTTCACCCATTTTGCCTGGTGCAACGAAAAAGTACAGGTCTTTTCTATTAACCAAAGCAAGTGTGTCTTCTATTCTTTTAGGTGCAGTTGGTTTTGCACCTAATTCAATTGCTTCTTTATATATTCCGCCATCAGTGCCTTTTAATCCAACACTGCCTCCCATTCCAGCTATGGGGTTTACTATTAAGCCTATTTTCTTCATTCTTCCAATTTCTAACGTAGAATTATTTATGTTTAATTTGATAAAACACTCCTCTGTCCTCACGAACCGGTTCAATTTTACCTTCTGCTTCTAATACATCCAGATATTTATTAATTTCATTAATATGCAAACCAAGTATTTTTACAAGGTCATCAACAGTACATGGTCTTCTTGTAATTGTACCTAGAATTGTAGTTTCAGCATCCTTCCGGTATGATTGAATATTTTTCCTTTCGGGAGCGGAAGCAATGATTTCAACATTATCAAGTTTCCAATAGTCAACAATCATTTTTAAATCTTCATGACTGGCAGCATGAATATCTGCTACTGTTCCGGGACGGTCAAGTGTATTTAACTGTATATGATCGGGTTTAATATCTCTAAATGCTTTTTTTAAAGCTTTTAAATCATCAATGTTATCATTGTATCCGGGAACAATAAATACTTCAAGCCATATTTGTCCGGAATACTCTTTTCTAAAATCAATTAGCCCATTAATATGTTTCTTAACACTAAGTCCTGGTGACGGACGATTTATTTTTTGAAATGTATTTTCCCTTGCTGCATCAAGCGATGGGAGAACAACATCTGCATCTAGTAATTCATCGCGTGCTTTTTTATCGTAAAGCATTGTACCGTTGGTTAAAACAGCCACTGGAATAGTTGGTTTGTTATTTTTAATGAATTGCAAAACATCACCTATACGTGAATTTAGCGTTGGCTCTCCGGAACCTGAAAACGTAATATAATCAGGATCTGGATTATTTGAAAGATAATCTCCTAATTCAGTTATAACTTTATCATAAAGAATGTATTCCTTTCTCTCGGTTGTTAATTTTGTCGTATGTCCTACTTCACAGTATACACAATCGAGTGAACAAACTTTTTTTGGTACTAAATCTACTCCGAGAGACATTCCCAGTCGTCGCGATGGCACAGGACCGAAAAGATATTTATACATATAGATATTTTTTACTATATTTTATGCTGTTTAAAAATAATAGAATCTTCTTCTAAACCAAGATGATTAGAGATAACCGGGCATTTTGTTTTTAACAAGAAAAAAACTTGTCTGATGCAATCAGACAATCCTTCGAAATTCCCCTTTTTCTTTAATTCAAAAATATTTCCCGCTTTATCTCTAACAAACAGAATATCAGTATTAACTGAATGAACAAATAATTCAAGAAGGAGGTGTAATTCCTTTAATCTTCAGAACGTCTGTCATTTAACAATTCCTCTCTGATCATTGTATGTCCGCACTTGGGACATTTCAAGCTTGTACATTTAATCCCTTGTTGATGTTGAACTTTAGTACCACATTTAGCACATATACAATATCCTCCAACACTGTATCCGCCACCTCTGTTTCTTCCTTGACCACCGCCCCTTCCAAGGCCTCTACCCTGACCGGTTCCACTGTTTCTTCTTAATTTCATCATTTTATTTTTTAATTAATAACTACATTCCCAAAATAGCAGGTATAACTTTCCTTCTGCTATGATCTGCTATTTCTTTAATATGATCTAATGTTTTTGGTGAAATCGGAATTTGTACTTCAGCCGAATCATATTGTTCATTTCCTATTTTAAGAATCTTCATAAATAATCGAAATGGTTTTTTCTCACTGCGTGTCAGAATTAAATTATCGGCAATTTCTTCTAATTGCGAAATTTCTTCAGCTTTTGCTGATGTGCTGACAGAAAATATATATGTTTTGGTAGTATTTGATACAATAGTACTTTTTATCTTTTCTAAAATTACATCCCCATAAGTTGGGGAGAATAATAATAGATTTAAAGCTGATCCAAAGATTAAAATTCCCGGACCTTTATCTGGCAACTTTGTTGAAGCAAGATTTAACACCTTGTCCCAAACTTCCGGCTCAACAAGGTTAGCATTGATAATTTGCCTGTTAACTTCATGATAGTCTGATATTCCGGTATCAAGCTGTATAAATATTATTTTTTCTTTATAATCATTAACATCTAATCCGGTGACATTTTTTATACTTTCAGCTATAAATTCCGTACTTGGGTATTGAAGTGACATAAAAATAACACTTCCACCTTTTTTTAACCATGCAGTAACAAATGTTTCCCCAATCAGAGATTTACCCGATCCTCCCGGCCCGGTGATTAAAGTTGTTGATCTTATTGGTAATCCTTCAGGAATTAATTCATCAACCCAATTTATATCAGTTATTATTGTTTCCATTTTTATTATAAACATTAAACTGGAAAAATATTATATGAAATTATTATTTCCTCATACACCTAATACATTTTCAATTTTGTTTACAATTTGAAATATAACAACAGATATGTCAGCATCATTTTTTTCAATAACAATGGATTTTCCTTTATCTGCCATTATTCTCGCATCAATGTTAATAGGGATAGCCCCAAGAAAAGGAATATTCATTTCTTCAGCTTGTTTTTTACCCCCGCCAGAGCCAAACAAATCAATTCGGTGTCCGCAATCAGGGCAGATTAACCCTGACATGTTTTCGATGAGTGCAATTTGGGAAATTTCCATTTTTTTTGCCATACTAATGGCTCTTACAGAATCAATTAATGATACTTCCTGAGGCGTAGTAACAATAATTGCCATATCTGGCTTCATGCTTTGTGCTATGGTAAGAACTTCGTCTCCGGTACCTGGAGGTAAATCTGCAATAAGATAATCCATATTCCCCCATTCTACATCACCAAGAAATTGATTAATCATTTTTGAACGCATTGGACCACGCCAAATAACTGCCTGATCCGGGGACAGCAGATTAGCCATAGAAATTATTTTAACTCCATGACTTTCCTGTGGTATGATTTTATTTCCTGACATATGTACTTCTCCTTGAATACCAGTCATTTTAGGAACGTTAGGTCCTGTAATGTCAGCATCAAGAATTCCTGTTTTATAACCATGAACATGCAATCCATAAGAAAGATTTACACTCACCATTGTTTTACCGACTCCTCCTTTGCCACTAAAAACTACAATACGGTGTTTAATATGGCTAATATTATCAGCAATTTTTTTACTCTCTTGTGCTAATTTTTCTTTTTGTTCTTTTGTAATCATACTAAACTTCCATTTTTCTCGTAATACAGAACCGTTTTAATAAACAGCGGATAATCTATTCCGAATAATCATTATTTATAAATTTAATTCTATTTTCATTTTCATCTAAATGAATATAATCTGATACCTTATAAATGAAATAATCTGCTTCAGGCATATTCTTTATTTTTTTTAACATTAACCAAATAGGTTCATACCGTTTATACCCGAGTTCCTTTTGAAGTTCAAGTGCTGAAATGTTTTTTTTCATAATCTTCAAGTAAGCTATAGTCGACAACCAATATTTTAATGGTAAATTACTGTGTTCCAAAATAGTCCCATTTTTAAGTGATGTTCTGAATTTACATTTTTTACATTCAAAACTTTTCTTATCCTTCTTCCAATAATACTCAACACTTCCACACTTTTTACAAACAATTCCTTCTCGCTCTCTAATATATCGTAAGATTTGACAGCAAGTCGATTCGTCAGGAAAACACTTATAAAATTCAGATAATTTCATAATGCAAAGATAAGACATTTTAGGTAAGATTGCGGATAATTCCCAAATAATTATAATCAAAATCACCCTAATGCCACATCAAGTATCATCATTATTGCGAAACCTATCATTGCTCCAATAGTTGAAAAATCAGTTTCATGTCCACGTTGCGATTCCGGTATTAATTCTTCAACAACTACAAATATCATTGCTCCTGCGGCAAACGAAAGAGCGTAGGGTAAAAGTGGCGTTATTGTAATAACTAAATAAGCTCCAAATACAGCAGCAATTGGTTCTACAAATCCAGATAATTGCCCAAAGTTAAATGCCTTTAATCTTGAAAATCCTTCGCGTCGTAATGGGACAGATACAGCAGTCCCTTCAGGAAAATTTTGCAATCCGATACCTATCGCAAGTGCAATAGCTCCAGTTAAAGTTCCTATTTCCGGACTATTTGCTAAAGCGCCAAAAGCAACTCCTACAGCCAATCCTTCGGGAATATTATGTAATGTTATAGCCAAAACAAGCAATGTGCTACGTTCCCATGATGTTTTTATTCCTTCTGATTTTTCGACAGAAAGGCCTAAATGTAAATGAGGAAGTATTTTATCAATAATTAACAAAAACAGGCCTCCCAACAAAAACCCTACTGAAGCAGGTATCCAGGCAATAACTCCATGTGCTTCTGACATTTCGATTGCAGGTTTTAATAAAGACCAAAAACTGGCAGCAATCATAATACCGGCGGCAAAACCAAGCATTAGATTTAATACTTTAGTATTAATTTTTTTGAAGATAAAAACCAGTGCGGCTCCTAACGCAGTGATACTCCATGTAAATAGTCCTGCATAAAGGGCTAATAATACCGGATTAAATTCAATTAATGTTTTTAAGTCCATGAAATTTCGAGTTTTATATTAAAACGATAATTTAT
>DOZA01000164.1 GCA_003518245.1 Bacteroidales bacterium
TATATGGGTTATGGAATGCGAACAGAAAGATATCATTATATTGAATGGTACTACTGGGATGCTGAAAATAACATACCACTTGATTCAGTTACCTGCGAATTGTATGATCATGCTATTGATCCACGGGAGAACTATAATATAGCTTTCAAACCTGAGAATACTGATCTTATCAAGCAATTAAATCATCAGCTTGAAGCTGGATGGAGAGCTGCCAGGCCGAATATTGAGCGATGAACCGGGCAGTTATGGGTTGATAATGAGTTGAGATGGGTTTGAATGTTTGATATTCCTGCTTCGTTGAGCTTGCAGCACTCGCTTGCCTACGGCAACCTCGCACTACTCGGTTCTCATCTCTATTATATAACTAAATATGTTATTTANNTATTTAAAAGGAGGATACCATTTTTAAAATGGTTGGATTAACTCGCATTTCATCTCTTCGTCCGCCGTAGCAGGGCACGGGTCAGAGACCAGCGCCAGCTCCGGGCCATAGGATGAAATTCGTCGACTACCCGAAATGTAAATGTTAGAAAACAAAACCTTCTCCTTGAATATTTCCCAGGGTCATTTATCCAAATATTATTATCCGAGTAAATTACTTCATGGATAGTATAATTTTCTATTTGCCACCGGGAGGCATATTGGTCAGCAGGAAGTTGGTACGCAGGTCATAAAGATGATATTGTGTATTAGTTCCCTCCCTTAATCCATGGTTTCTGTTTGGGTATGACATCATTGAGAAACGTTTCTTATGTGCCACAAGCTCATTTACTAAAGCTTCAAAACTCTGATAATGTACATTTGAATCGCCGGTACCATGGATTATCAGCAGATCACCCTTCAACTGGTGTGCCCATGTTATGGGTGAACCATTTATATATCCGTCTTCATTATCTTCCAGGCGATTCATATATTTTTCCTGGTAGCCCGGATGATAGTATCGCTGATTGCATACAAAGGAAGATGGCATAGCAAGACTATATATTTCAGGATACCTGAAAATAAGGTTGAGACTCATCTGCCCGCCTCCACTGTGACCATATATGCCGATCCTTTCAGAATCAATATAGGGTCTTGTTTCAAGTATTTTTTTTGTGGCTGCCGCTTGGTCGTGGACTGCAAGGATACCAAGCTGGCCATTTATAGATTTGCGCCAGGCTCTCCCGCGGGGGGCGGGGGTACCACGGTTATCGATGCTCATAATAAAGTATCCCTTTTGAGCAAGCATTAAGTGCCATAAGTACTGCCTGCCATGCCACCTGTCAAGTACTGTCTGACCTGCCGGTTCACCATATATATAATAGAAAAGCGGGTGTTTCTTGCTATAATCTATATCTGATGGTTTAATACAATAACCATCAAGTTCAACGTCATTACCAATATCGACTCTGAAAAATTCAGTAGGATTTCTTTCCAGTAGTTCAAGTTTTTTCTTTAGCTCATCATTTGTCTCAAGTATCTTAAATATCTTATGATCAGGCAGGCTGATTAATTGATAAACAGGAGGATTATCAAATGTAGAATAGTTATGTATGGCCCATTGCATATCAGGTGAAAATTGATATGAATTAGTTCCTGCAAGTGAATCTGGTGTTATTCTTTCCTGTTTACCACCAGGACTAAGAGAGGTACTGTACAGATATCTCTGCGTTGGATTATCAGGTGATGCAATATAATAAAGACATCCGTTCTTTTCGTCGATACCGCTAACACTTACCACATCAAAATTACCCGGAGTAAGTAATCCAAGTTCTTTACCGGCCCTGGTATATAAATACAGATGTTGCCAGCCATCCTTTTCACTCATCCAGATAAATTTATTTTCATTCTCAATCCATTCAAAATTATTGTTGCATAACCATGCCTCGTCTGTTTCTGTATGTATTGTAGTGAGATCACCAGATGAAATTTCTGCAAGGATAATTCTTGCACTATCCTGGGTTCTGTTTAAAACCTGGATTAGGAGCTCATCCGAATTACCTGCCCAGCCATGAACCCTGAGGTAGTCATCACTTGTTATACCTGGAATATCCATCCATTTGATCGGGCCACCGCAGCTTTTAACTATGCCTATCCGGGAAGATGCCTTTTTCTGACCCACCTTAACATATGGAAATTGTATTATTTTGGGGTATAATGTCTCAGTATTATTTATTATAGTATACATTGGTACTTCTGATATGTCAGATTCCACGAAAGCAATGAGCCGGCTATCAGGACTCCAGTAATAGTTGCTGCCACTTCCCCAGTCTCCATCATAGCGTTGCTTGCTTCCTGTATTTGTTATCTGATAGATTTGAAAGCTGGTAAAGTCTTCAACAAAAAGATTATCATCTTTCTGGTAACAGACTTTCTTACCATCAGGTGAGAATTTAGCTCCTTTCAACGACTGTGATGGTGCATTTCCCCCAAGTTTAATCCATGTCCATAACCCAATATCCATGATCCAGTAATCCCCTTTATCACCACCCCACACCTCCTGCGTGGTATTGGTGAATACCACTAATCTGTTTCGGTTTTCTGTAAACTCATAAGAATTAACAGTTTCAGATGTGCCTGGAATTTTCAATCTATATGACGGTACAAGCACTTTCCTGCTACCGGAAGAAGGATCATACAGGACAATATCCTTTCCTCCCGATTCTGATGATTCAAAAAGGGTATAACCTTTATCATCATAATGCCACCTCCATTTAACAGGTCCATATGAATTGGCTTCAAACTCTATATTGAAAATTCTGTCAAGCGTTAATATTGAAGAATCTTCAACCTGGCAAAATACTACCATATTGATAAACAATATGAAAAAAGTAATAGTATACATTTTGAAATTCATGATAGTGTTGTTTAGAGCATTATATAAATAAGGATTACAATATTTAATTCATACGGCTTATTATATAAATGTGTGTATATATCTCTTCATCCCTGTACAGATTGAAATTATAGGGAGTTTTCCATAATATTGTTGGCACAGGTTCTTTTAGTCTGTATATGTCTGTTGCCAGCCTGATTTCATCACGCATAAGTTTCATAGTGTTTTGCTCAATATAAGCAATGCCATTAAGCTGCAAGACAATATCTTCTTCAACTGTGCAGAAAAATGGATATAATAAGAGAAGAACAGATATACAAAGGAAATTATTTATTAGCATAATCGGATTATTTAATCGCTTTATTGAATGCACCAATTCCCCCTACTACAGGCAATGTAAGTGTTGTAGCATCAAGGTCAACAGTTATTTCAGTGCCTGGCTCAGGCCATAGTGTAAAATCTCGGTCACTTGAAAAGATCATTAATCCGATTTGTTGCCCTGCCGGAATCACCTGGTCGTCAGGCTGAAGATCAAAAGTCATCTCATAAAACTTGCCTGGTACCAGCGGTTCGCTTTCCCGGAGTGATTTATAATTCTGTAGGTCAGCCCAGCCCCTGGTTATTAAATTATCAGTTATTTTTGCCCTTCGGCTTTTATCCCAGGGTAATGAAACGAGCCATACTGATAAATTAACTGCCGGTTTACTGCTCGAAGCCTTAATTGTTATTGAAGGTATACCTGAAATATGGATATCTTCTTTAAGCTCCGGACTGAGGTAGATAAGCCGGTGTTCGGTCCATTCAGCCTGGGCAAGTGCATCACCACTGAAAGACACATTATCAACCAGGGTTTCTTTTCCTGTGCTTTTTTTATTATCCATGCTAAGTTCACCCCTTTCGGGAGCTCCCGGATAAAGAAATAGAGTAATCTCTTCAGCTTCAGGGTTGGGAAAGTCAGCATAAGCTGTAGGATTTTCTCTTTCGTCACCCTCCCTAACAATATATGCTTTAGGCCCATCCTGGACATTATTTTCAACACCGAACAGGTAATGTGTAAACCATCTGTTCATCATATCAAATGGGGGTCTGCCCCCATGACCACCCTGGTGGTAGAACATTTTAAGCGGAACACCTTTTTCTTTCAGGGCTTTTGAAATCCTCCAGCTGTGTATGGGTACAACATTCCAGTCATTGAAAGCATGAGACATCAATACTGCACATTTGAGTGGTTCAAGATCATTAAGGTAGTCCCTTCCTGCCCAGAAATCATTGTAATCACCATTTACCCTGTCAAAGTTTTCGTACATCTCTCCGTTCCTGACTTTATCATTACACCATTCATATCTCTCAGTATTACCGCTATGTATAAAGTCATAGAGGTAATCAATATCTTCACCCAGCCATCCACCCGGATGGCGTATTAAACCGTATGACCTGTAATAATGATAATATGAGGTATTCGGGGCTATGGGTATTATTACCTCAAGTCCCTCTACACCTGTGGTAGCGGCTGCAAGGGGAAGAGTACCATTATATGATGTACCTGTCATTCCAACCTTACCTGTGCTCCAGTAAGCTTTAACTTCTTCATTATTATCAGGGCCCGTATAACCTTTCGCCCTTCCGTTTAACCAGTCTATTACAGCTTTTGGTGCAAGCGATTCGTTATCACCTCCGACAGTAGGACATCCTTCCGACAGTCCTGTTCCGGGAGATGATGAATGTACTACAATAAAACCCCGGGGTACCCAGTCTTCAACCTCTGAGTTTGAAATTACGGGGCGGTTTATCCTTGGTTCAGGCCTGGGGGCATGCTTGCGTTCAGGTGGTTCGGAATTTAATTCCTGCCTTACATCCCATAACCATTGCCTTCCACTGGCNNNNGGCCTGGTTACATCAACATGCATACGGTCAAGTTTCCCATCACCATCAGAATCAAATTCAGTTTCCACCCACAGGTCTTGCCTGATCCAGTTGTCAGGATTCTCAAAAGCAGGGATTACCTGAGCCTTGCCGTCAATAACAACAGGCACCTTTGTTTTTTCCCCTTTTTGCTGAGACTGCCCGCTAACCGGGATTAAAACCACAACAAAGAGAGAGAGTAATCCAATAAAATGTTTTTTCATAATTTAATTCTTATTTAAATTTTCGTCTTCAGCCCTCAGCCCTCAACCTCCTGCCTTTTGTCGTTCGCCTTTCGTCTTTAGTCGTTTGTCGGTTAAACATGGAAAAAACTTCCCAGGTCCTTGCCTCTTTTCATCCTGTAATGCATAAAGAACAACACACCGGCAGTTGGGACAAGGGTAGCGGCGGTAATGGCTGACCAGTCAATAACTATACTGTTCTTGAGGGCAAGATCACTGAACAGGTCAATAATTATGCAGAAAACAGATAATTCAATAAATGCGTAAGCCAGTATATTAAATCCTTTCAGTTTTAACCTTCTTAAGATTAAAAGGTAGATTGCAAAAAGGATCCAGAATGAAACACTTACCGGCAGGCCTATACCAACAAACCAGTTTACTGGTGGTGACAGGAGATCAAAAATAATCAGCATTGAAAGTGTTGTTACTACCAGTGATGTACCCAGTAATACAGGTCGTTTTAAGAAAAAGGCGAAGGAAGTGATAAACAGCCATAAACCTGTTATAGCAGTAACCGCATATAGTGACCAGCTAAATCCTTTTAAAATAACCATATCAACAATTATGCATATGAGATTGGCTGAAAAGGCTATGATTGCTGATAACTCCCATGCCTGTATTCTTGATTTTTTTTCAGAGAGGTGGAGAATGTCGCTGGCATATACTTCATCCTCTTTACCGGCAGCTTTCTCCGGACTGGTTTTGCACAGGGGACATATTTCAAGCCCTTCATCCAGTATAACTCCACAATTCGGGCAGATTCTATTTTTCATCCCATATATTTTTTAAAATCCTGACCTTTAATCCTTTACCGGTCAGGAATGAAAAGAATTCTCTTTCAAGTTCAGTATTTAAAGTCTTATTTGCAAAACTGATACATAACCTGTCATTAAAACTCAGAGCTCCGCAGCTAACCTTGAGATTGTGAACGGGCGGGGGAGGAAGCATGCATATGTTATCTATATGTTTCCTTGCTTCTAAAGGCATTGATGCTATTCCAACATTTGTTAGGACACCTGAATATTTTGTGACACCGTGTTTCCTGAATGCAACAGAAAGAACAAGGTCTTTAATAAAAATAGGAGCTGTACGTATAAATATATTCCTCTCGGGCTTGACATTTCTTGCAATAACCTTGCTCAGCAATTTTTTATCTGTCTGGATCTGCATATAGTTATGAACATGCTTCAGTATCTCTTCAAAAGTGAAAAACCCCAACCTTAAGTCAAGCTCCGGTAATACGAATAAGGAAAAATTACGCATCGTCTTGCTTGGATAACTTCTGCGCATATTTATAGGTATCTCCAGCCTCAGGATATGCTTATCTTTTCTTTTTTCACTTTTCCATATTTCCTGTAGTACAAAAAGATATACCGATGCAAGATACTCGGTAATAGTTACATTATTTTCCTTTGAAATATTCTTCAGGTCGATAACCGATACTTCCGCCTGGATTATTCCCAGGTGTTCTTTTTCTGTTATTTCAAAGGGCAGATGCCATGCATTCTCAAGCTTTGGAGGGAAAGGAACTTCTTTCCTGAAATATTTACTATAAGAATCCTCTGTTTCGGAATTTTCAACAGGGGAGGAGGGATCAATAATACCCTCCGAGTATGGTATATCATACCCGCAATTCCTGAGATAAGTTACCAGAAGGGTCCTGAAAAATTCAAGTGCCCCCCCTCCATCAGTAAGTATATGTAAAAATTCTACTGATAACATATTTCTGAAAACAACGACCCTGAAAAGTACATAATTACCTTTCTTTGCAGGGAAAGCCACACAGGGCCTGCTGTCTTCAACCACTACTGAAGGTTTTATATCCTTATCATATTCGAGGTAATACCAGAAAAAGCCTCTATGCAAACTGGTAAGATAATAGGGAAAACGTTGACATGTTTCTTCAACAGCCCTGTTTAATGCACTTATTTTAACAGGCTCTGATAATACAGAGCCAATGCGGAAAACTGAACTTAATGACTTGCTTATTATCGGTGGGAAAATCTTGGCTGCATTATCCAGGGACATCCATCCCTTGTTCTCTAATTCTGTGTTTTTCCCTTTCATTTTAGTTTTAAGTAATACATGTAAAGTTAAAAATTTATTTGTGTTCTTGAGCAGTAGGATTCAGTAATTAGAAACAAATACTTATTTTTAGCTTTTAAAGCTAAATCTCAATAAAACTGATATGAAAACAAGATTATTTAACTTATTCGCTATCTCTTTACTGGTACTAGTATTTTTTACTGTGGAGGATACCAGTGCTCAACGATTCAGGTCACAGGGTGGTATCCTGGGCTGGGCCGATGATAATCATTACCTTGAAAGGACAACTGATGACGAAGGCAACCGTGTGGTTATGAGCGTGCATATACGAACAGGTAAGAAAAAACCGTATGAAGATTATATTAATTACAGGGAAAAATTTATGAGTTCCTTACCAGAGGGTTTCACAATGGGTTATAGTACAGTTATGAGCCCCGATAATAAATATGTCATTCTTCAGAAAGATAATAACCTTTGGCTCTTTGGACTTGGTGATAAAGAAGCAAAGCAGCTTACACATGATCCCGGCGAAGAAAATAACCCGCATTTCTCACCTGATGGTAAGAAGCTGGCCTATACCAAAGGTAGGGAGCTGTATGTATATGACCTGGTAAAGGGTAAGGAGAAAAGACTCACTTTCGATGCCGGTAATAAAATTTATAACGGGTATGCTTCCTGGGTATATATGGAAGAAATACTGGGCCGGGGCAGCCACTATGCAGCATTCTGGTGGTCACCCGACAGCAGGAAAATAGCTTACCTGCATACAGACGAAACACAGGTTCCTGAATTTATTATAAACCGTATAGATGAAAAAGATGGATTGCATGGAACACAGGAAATTACACCATATCCTAAACCTGGAGACCCCAATCCAAAAGTAAAAATGGGTATAGTAGATATAATATCTGCAAATAATGTATGGGTAAGAACAGATGATACGGTAGACCAGTATATAGCATGGCCCGATTGGACACCCGACAGCAAGAAATTAATGATACAGGTATTGAATCGTGATCAGGACGATATGAGGTTCATTCTTGCTGATATCGAATCAGGTGATTATAATGAGATATACCGTGAAACGCGCGATACATGGGTTGACTTCTTTACAGATAATTATATTATGCAGGATGGCTCCGGTTTTATAATCAGAAGCTGTAAATCAGACTGGATGAACCTTTACTATTACAGCTGGGATGGTAATCTTAAGACTCAATTAACCAATTTCGACTGGAGGGTTAGCAGAATACTTAAGGTAGATGAGAAGCAGGGATTTGTTTATTTTTCAGGTACGGGAAGTGAATCTACAGAGAGCCATATTTTCAGGGTTAATCTTGATGGTACAAACCTGTTAAGATATTCAGAAATAGCAGGTACTCATTCAGCAAATATATCACCTTCAGGAAAATATATTATTGACACGTGGTCAAATATAAGTACTCCTTCTACGATGGTCGCGCTCGACAGCAAGGGGAGAAAGGTAAGGGATATACAGTTACCCGGTGAAAAAACAGATGAAGATCAAAATTTGAAATTCGAACTGGTAAGAATAAAAGCTTCTGATGGTTTTATGCTGCCGGCAATAATTTCATACCCGGTAGATTTTGATGAAGCAAAAAAATACCCTGTCGTCTTTACTATTTATGGTGGTCCTGATGCTGGTGGAGTTAGAAACAGGTATATGGGAAACAGAGCAGGTTGGTATGCAGAAAATGGTATAATAACTTTTTCTGTTGATCACAGAGCATCAGGTCATTTTGGCAAAAAGGGACTTGATTATATGCACCGCAACCTTGGTAAATGGGAAATGCTGGATTATATAGAAGCTGTTAAATGGCTCAGGGGAAAACCCTTTGTCGATACCGACAGAATAGGTATAACAGGTGGCTCTTACGGGGGATATACCACAGCAATGGCTTTAACCTATGGCGCAGACTACTGGACACATGGAATAGCCAAGTATTCTGTTACCGATTGGCGTCTCTATGATAATGTTTATACCGAACGTTTTATGGATACTCCTGAAGATAACCCGGAAGGATATAAAAACGGGTCTGTGCTCACATATACGGAAAACCTGAAAGGAAAATTGTATATAGTGCATGGAATGGCTGATGATAATGTGCATATGCAAAATTCAATATGGCTGATATCAAAACTGCAGGATGAAGGTAAGGAGTTCGATTTTATGATTTACCCGGGCGGACGCCATGGCTGGGGCGGACCCAAGGCAAACCATACCCGCAATGGAGATAATAAGCGTTGGATAGAATGGTTCAATCTTAAGGACTAGCTACAGGTTTAGCGTATAGCGTTTAACGTTCTGGGTTTCACCTCTGCTGGCGCGGATCTCCCACCTTCG
>DOZA01000030.1 GCA_003518245.1 Bacteroidales bacterium
TTTATACTTTTTCTTCCCGTTTTTCTTATATCAGAAGGGCGTCATTTACCCGGTATGGTTTTCAATCCTGAAGCAGTTCTGGCAATTGCAGAGCTTGCTATTTTTGCATCATGCGGAGCTTTCATACTCTTTGTTTATACCGTAAGGATAATAGGAGTTACAAGGGCAAATTTATTCACAAACATAATACCTGTGCTCACTGCCCTGTTTGCTTATTACACTATAGGTGAAATAATTACAATAGAAAAATTTACGGGTATCATAATAATGATGGCCGGTTTATATATGGCACAGATCCACTTTTCATCGCGCAAAAAAAAAAGGAGATAAAGAAACAGGTACCTGATAAATAACAATATTAATAAATTAAGGGCGTTTTATAATTATTATACTCTTCCTTTACCTGGCTGTTATGAAGAGAGTTTTGTATATTATATTGCTTTTACCCAGTTTAACAGGAATTTATTCGCAAACCGGTGGTGATAATGTATACGAATTCCTGAATCTCAGCCCTAATGCCTATATATCTTCTCTTGGTGGTTTTAACATCTCAAGCCCGGGGTACGATCCCTCAATGGCAATGCTAAACCCGGCACTTGCAGGCCCTGCACACCATGGTAATCTTTCACTGAACTATGTTAATTATTTTGCAGGGATTAACTACGGTTCAATTATGTATTCTCATTATTGTGATAGCTTGGGCTCGTTCTCAGGTGGTATAAACTACCTTAATTATGGCAGGTTTGACAGGGTGGATGAATCAGGTATTATAAACGGTCATTTCTCTGCAGCAGAATATTCTTTTAATCTTATCTATTCACGGCAGATCGATTCTTCCTTTTCTGCCGGCATAAACCTTAAGCCAATAATATCACAGTTTGAATCATATACTTCCCTGGGTATTGCCATGGACATTGGTGCTGCATGGAAGAGTCATGAGGGGTTAATAAATGCAGGTCTAACTATAAGAAACCTGGGATTACAGATCACATCCTATGCCGGTGAGCGCGAAAAAATTCCATTTGAGGTCATGGCAGGAATAAGTGTCAGGTTAAGACATGCCCCATTGCGCTTCAGCATTACTGCCAGGCATCTTGAAAAATATGACCTTACATTTAACTATGATAACCAGGATGGGACAGCATATTCAAAACTCGAAGAAATAAGTGAAAATATAATGCGTCACCTCATTTTTGGTGCCGAAGCTATGCCTACAAAGAATTTCTTCATTGCAGCCGGCTTTAACTACCAACGGAGAAAAGAATTAATATATGATGCGAAACCATCAATAGTAGGCTTCAGCCTGGGGGCCGGTATAAAAACATCTTCCATTGATATCATTGTTGGCAGGGCAAGGTATCACCTGGCCGGATCATCCACAAACTTTTCTGTACTAGTTAAACCCGCATTATTCAAAAGATTTAAATAACAGGAATTTATTAACTTTGCTGATCAAATTATTCTCCATGAACAAAAAATTAATAATTGCTGTAGATGGCTATTCATCCTGTGGCAAAAGTACTTTTGCAAAGGCTATTGCCAGAGAACTAAATTACATCTTTATCGATAGCGGTGCAATGTACAGGGCTGTAACACTTTATTGCATGCGTAAGGGCTATATTGACCGGTCAACAGTAAAAGAAGATAAGATAAATAACAGCATGGCTGATATAAATATAAGGTTTAGGTATAATCCCGATATTGAGGAACATGAGACATACCTGAATGGAGAAAATGTCGAAGAAGAAATACGACAGGTAGAAGTCTCTTCACTTGTAAGTATAATTAGCAAAATAAGATCTGTTAGGGAAAGGCTTGTTGAGATGCAGAGGGAAATAGGCATTATGAAGAGTATTGTTATGGATGGCAGGGATATAGGTACGGTGGTTTTTCCTGACGCTGATATAAAAATATTTATGACTGCTTCACCGGAGATAAGAGCCGAGAGGAGATATAAGGAACTAATCGGGAAGGGGGTCAAGGTTAATTATGACGAGGTGCTTAATAATATCTCCGAAAGGGATACCATTGATTCAGGAAGGGAGATAAGCCCTCTGAAAAAAGCAGAAGATGCCTATATTCTTGATAATTCAGAAATGACTGTTAACCAACAAATGGTATGGTTCAGGGATATATTAAGCAAAAAATCAGGTGATGAAGGTAGAAATTGAAGAAAGTTCAGGCTTTTGTTTTGGCGTCGAGAATGCCATTAAAATGACAGAAGAAGCTCTCAAATCGGGCGAGGAAATATACTCTCTTGGACATATAGTTCATAATGAAGTTGAAGTAACCAGATTGAAAAACCTGGGATTGAGGACCATTAGCCACGATGAATTCAGAAATCTGAAAAACCGTAAGGTTGTTATACGTGCCCATGGTGAACCACCTGAAACTTACAGGATAGCACGTGAAAACAATATAGATATTATTGAAGCAACCTGCCCCATCGTTAAAAGTATACAGAAGAAGGTTAAAGACAATTTTGAAAAAAGTGGAAAGGATGTTCAAAACCTGATTTTTGGCAAGAGGGAGCATGCTGAGGTTATAGGTCTGCTGGGGCAGACAGAAGGTAAGTCTATACTGTTAACGGGGATAGAAGACATAGATAAAATAGATTTCAGCAAGCCAGCCGACATATTTTCACAAACCACTAAAAGCAGGGAGAAATATGCAGAACTGATCAAACAGATAAGGCTACGCTATGAAAAAGGAGGTTACAGGCCCGGTGAAATGTTGAAGGTGAATAATACTATCTGCGGGCAGGTAGCCAACCGTGAACCAAAGCTTAAGCATTTTTCCCGTCAGCATGATGTCATTATTTTTGTCAGTGGTAAAAAAAGCTCAAATGGGAAAATGCTATACGAGGCATGTTCGGGTGTAAACCCTTCAACATATTTTATTTCAGATACAACAGAAATAAATAAGCAATGGTTTGATAAGGTTTCTACCGTGGGTGTATGTGGTGCCACATCCACTCCTAAATGGCTGATAAAAAAAGTTGCTGAAAAAATTCAAATGTTAGACAGTAAAAAGGATTAAAATCCGGAAAATGATTTATTTTTGTACCTTTTAAAAAATTACTTGGAAATATGGCAAAAATAAGTAAAATAGGTGTACTTACCTCAGGTGGTGATGCCCCCGGTATGAATGCCGCAATAAGAGCCGTTACCAGAACAGCTATTTTTAATAACCTGGAAGTTATAGGCATTAAAGAGGGCTACAGGGGGATAATGGAAAAATTATTCACTCCTCTTTGGAGCCATGATGTAAGTGATATAATACAGAGAGGCGGCACAATACTTAAAACAGCCAGGTGCATAGAATTTAAAACCCCGGAAGGGAGACAAATTGCATATAATAATCTGAAGGAGATAGGTGTAAACGGCGTTATTGTAATCGGGGGTGATGGTACTTTCACCGGGGCCAGAATTTTTAATGAAGAATTTGATATCCCCTTG
>DOZA01000400.1 GCA_003518245.1 Bacteroidales bacterium
ACCTTTTTCAAAAAGAATACCCTCTGGCTGAATAAAAACCCCACCAATTGAACGGTCATCAGAATAATTAATTAAGGGTATGCTATCATCGGGAAGATTAGTAATAATATAAGAAAGACCGAGTATATTACCCAGAACCAGGTCAACAGCATATTCCAGCCGTGTTGTTCTCTTTTTGGCATATACCTGGACATCGAATTTCATATAGTAAATATAGTCCTTTTACGCAACAGTAAATACTACATACCTGTTAAAAGGTTTAATCTGTCTTTAATCCGGTACTTCAACAACCATCAGCTCTCCTGCTCCAGCTATTACCCTGACCCATGAGATAGTACTGCTATTATATGTTTCCCTGTATGCTTCTGTTTTCTTTCCNNTTAACTACCAGATGTTCATAAGATCCAGGGAAACAGGCCTTCCATATTATTGACGGACCTGTATCATTCGTTAGTGATGTTCTTCTGATACCATCATGCCTTACAGTTATTCTGTTGGCCCTTACGGGTACATTTTTTATCTCTGCCCATTCAGTCGAAGGCAGCAATCCTGGTAAAGTCATTATATAACGGTCAACATAGTGACCCTGTGTAACAGCCAGGTCAGGTGTATTGGCAACAATGTTCACCCCCATCAAACCATTAACTATCGCAGCCACTGTGGTAAATGAAACTTCAGGATATTCACGCCTTTTAGCCCGGTATAAATAATTCAGCTGATCATATGCCTGCTCATTTAAACCATGATTAAAAAGTATCCCTGGCAGATGCGACTGATATTCAATAAGGTTTATCGGCCCGGCAGGCAGGTTATTCGCCAGCATGGTCAGTAATTTACTGATGCGGGCTGTATCGGTGCATGCTTTCCAGTATAGCATATAGTGCTCTGTCCCTAGATTAATCATTTCATTTACATTACCTTCCATCTCACCATCAGCATTGACATGGGTATAGTATGTGTCCATATTATCGTCCCACCATACTGATTCAATAAGATCAGCTACTTCAGCAGCCTTAAGCTTGAATTTCAGTGCTTCATCATACTCAGCCGCAAATTGCTTAAGTAAAGAATAAGATATAAATGCCCGGTATTCAGTAGCCAGAAGATCTATACCCACACGATATCCCTGGTTACCCTCATTGTACCCGGGTATTCCCCTGGCCATCAAAAACCGTCTGTTCGTATCAAGCTCATCACGATTGTTCATCAGCCGCGGGCGCTCCATTACAGTCCCGGGCTCAAGATCCCATCTTTCAACATAATCGTATACAGTTTTCTCATAGAAATTATTGAATACGCTGTCTTCAAGGTAATACCTGTCACCCGACCACATGAACATCCTGTAACAACAATCAAGCACATCGAAATTGGCAGGCAGATTATACCAGAACTCATTATCATCCAGGTAATCAACCGGGGCAGGGTTACCATACCTGTTTATTTCCCAGTAGCTGCACCAGTCCCTCGATTCACTTATATTCCTTGCAAAATGACAGAGCATATTCTTTGTATAATCCTCGAGACCAAGAAAATATGCCCCCATAGCCTGGTGTGAAACATCACGCATGCAAAAAGCTTCCCTTCCGGGCAGTGCAGCCTCATACCACAAACCTGCCGGATCACACGCAAAAGCATAGGCCAGGGCCTGCCTGCTGGCCCAATTGAAAATATCATTAAGTTTATTATCCGAGGATGAAAAACAGAGAGTACTACTATTTCTTGAAGTGCTCTCTTTATTACTGCCCTGCTTATTATTACAGCCTATTCCTGCCAAAACAAATAAAAAAAGAAATGAAATAAGAAAATACCTTTTCATAATGATAAAATAAAAATCAGGTAACTGAATCTGCTGTTTCACTGAATCGGGTGTATATTTTTTTCTTAACTATTCTTTCAATTTCCAGCATTACGTTAAAGACCTCCTCAAACCCGTTATATAGAGGTGCCAGGCCCAGGCGTATATTGTCCGGGGGCCTGAAATCGGGTATGATGACAAAATCTCCTGTTCCCTCATCAATCAATGCTTTGCAGATACGGTATCCCTCATCATGTTTAAAAGATATGTGTGATCCCCTTTCTGCCTCATTAAGTGGTGAACCGAGCCTGAAACCCAGGGGTTTAAGAAATTCAGTATACAGGTCTGTCATAAACCCGGACAGGTCAAGGCTTTTCTTCCTTATCCGGTCTATCCCGGCCTCAAGGAGTATATCAAGCGATGGTTCCAATGTGCACATTGAAAGTATATTAGGTGATCCTGTCATATACCTGTGTGCACCGGCAGACGGACGATAATCAAGGCTGAACTCGAAAGGGTCTTTTTCGCCAAGCCATGCCCATATCGGAGAATCTATCCTATCCTGTAATTCTCTTCTGACAAAAAGAAAAGCTGGTGATCCGGGCCCTCCGTTGAGGTATTTATATGTACATCCTACAGCCATATCCGCATCTGCATGCCTCAGGTCTATTTCAACGGCACCTGTTGCATGACTGAGATCCCAGATAATAAGAGCCCCACTCTTATGCGCATACTCGCTTACCTTCTTCATATCATACATAAAAGCACTCCTGTAAGAGACATAACTGAGAATTACCACAGCTGTATTATTATCTATCAGGCTGAAAAGATCGCCGATGCTTATATCTATTTCATTGCTTGTTTTTGCAAGCTCAAGGAAGTGCCCGTTATTAAGGTTGTTGATAATACCCTGCACAACATACAGGTCCGAGGGGAAGTTAAGATTATCACTCACGATCTTTTTTCGTCCTTTCTGAGCTTTAAGAGAAGCACTTACCAGCTTGTAAAGGTTGACAGAGGTTGAATCGCATACTATAACTTCGTCATTGTCGCATCCTATCAATTCAGTCATCTTCCCTGAAACCCTGCCAGGCATATGCCACCAACTATCATTCCATCCCCTTATCAGCCTCTCTCCCCACTCATGCCTGGCCAGTTCTGTAACTTTCTTTTCTGACTCCAATGGCATCATCCCCAGCGAATTACCG
>DOZA01000187.1 GCA_003518245.1 Bacteroidales bacterium
TGGATAATCCTACAGGCATATAAGATGAAGGAAAAAACAGACTATATATATGGTTTAAGACCGGTCATGGAAGCTCTGGCATCAGGTAAAACCATTGACAGGCTGATAATAAAAAAGGGTCTTAAAGGATCTCTTTATTTCGAATTGATGCAAATGATTAAGGATTATTCAATACCATATCAGTTTGTGCCTGCTGAAAAGCTTAGCAGGGTAACACGTAAGAATCACCAGGGAGTTATAGCCTGGTTATCTGTAATTGAATATAGTGATATAAATACCCTTTTGCCCGGTATATATGAGTCAGGCAAGGATCCTTTGCTCCTGATACTGAATAATATTACCGATGTGCGTAATTTCGGCGCCATAGCACGCAGCGCCGAATGTTTTGGTGTGGATTGCATTATTATTCCGGAAAAAGGAGCTGCCAGGATAAATGCTGAGGCTGTCAGAACATCGGCAGGAGCATTAAATAATATAGCTGTAGCCAGGGTAAAGAGCATAACAAAAGCAATTGAATATTTTAAGCAGTCAGGACTGAAGATTTTCTCAGCCTCTGAAAAAGGCCAGATGAAAATAGGCTCAGCCCATATGTCAGGTCCTGCTGCAGTTGTTATGGGATCAGAAGACCGTGGTGTGAGTCCTGAGATACTGGATATATCAGATTATCAGCTGTCAATACCTCTAAGTGGTAAAACAAGATCACTTAATGTCTCCGTTGCCGCAGGAATACTGCTGTATGAATTTGCCAGGAATAGAAGATAGAGAAAAGCCAGGGACACCTTAGTCTGTAAATATTGCATCATTCTAATAATAAATATTAATTACCTATTTTTGAGCAAAATTTTTAATTTTCCATATTATGTTTGGTGATTTTGACCTTGCTGTTTTTCTCAGGGATCTTTTCCAGGAACTTGGAATGAGCAAACAGCTTTCCATATTTCTGGAAACTTTAATCATTGTTACTGTTGTTGCATTTTTGAGCTGGCTTTCTTACATAGTAGCCAGGTTTATTATTGATAAAATAGTTGCCAATATTATCCGGAAAACGAGATTCAAATGGGATGATATATTTTTTGATAATAAAGTATTCACCCGTCTCTCCCATTTTGCCCCTGCCGTGGTTATAAACCTGATGGCAGGCTGGGCTCTTGATCCTTATCCCGGGTGGCTCAATTTTGTACATAAGATGACATACCTGTACATGATTTTTGCAGGCATGTTATTCCTTTTCTCATTTGTTAATGCCTGGCATAAGATATACCTCACTTTACCTGTATCAAAGTACAGGCATATAAAAGGATACCTGCAGTTACTTAATATTTTCATAGGTATTGTAGCAGGATTAATAGCTATTTCAGTAATATTCGAAAAGGATGTTACAACACTGGTGGCAGGACTGGGAGCGATGGCTGCTGTGATAATGCTGGTATTTAAAGACACCATAATGGGGCTGGTGGCCAGTGTCCAGCTCTCAGCCAATAAGATGCTGACTGTAGGTGACTGGATTACAATTCCATCAAGGGGCACTGATGGCACTGTTTTGGATATCACCCTCAATACCGTGAAAGTGCAGAACTTTGACAAAACGATAATCACTGTCCCGACCTATGCACTTGTCCAGGAATCATTCCAGAACTGGACAGGAATGGAAGAATCGGGAGGCAGGAGAATAAAAAGGGCTGTATATATTGATGTAAGAAGCATAGGTTTTCTTGAAAAAGAGCAAATTGATAAATTGAAGAAGATACAGATACTTAAAGATTATATAGAGACAAAAGAGAAGGACCTGGAAGAATATAATAAAAAACACAATATAGATAACAGCGTGCTGGTCAACGGTAGAAGGATGACGAATGTGGGTACATTCAGGGCATATATGATTGCTTACCTTAAGCAGCACCCAAAGATACACAATGATATGACCTTCCTGGTCAGGCAGTTGCCGGCATCGGAGAGAGGACTGCCAATTGAAATATATGTATTCAGTAATGACCAGGAATGGGCTAACTACGAAGCTATACAGGCTGATATTTTTGATCACCTGTTGTCAGTGATACCTGAATTCGGTTTGAGTGTATTCCAGAATCCCACTGGTGATGATTTCAGATTATTTACAAACAGATAAAATAGAACATGACTGTAGAGAATAGAATCAAAGAATATATACTTAAAGATATAGAAGAAGAAACTGTTAATAGTCTTAATGATCCGTTCTGGACCAGCCTGCATAATAGCGGTACTACCATATGGCTTGATACAGGTGACATGGAGGAGGCACTTGAGGTATGGAGTGCTGAAATGGAAGCACTAACCACAAATAATACGTTGATCAACAGGGTAATACAAAAAGGTATTTATGATGATTTTATTCCACGCACACAGGAAATACTGGATTCACAGCCCCGTGATAGGAAGATCAAAGAAACAGCTTTTATCCTTAATGCCAGGCATGGTTTGAGGCTTACCAGAAAGTTTGGCGGTTTTGTGAGCGTTGAATTGCATACTGATACTGCTCATAGTATAGATGATATCATTAGGTACGGGATGAGATACCATGATATATGTCCTGATAGATTTATTATTAAGGTTCCTTATACCGCGTCAGGATTAATAGGAGCCAGGATACTTAAAGAGAAAGGTGTAAGGGTTAATTTTACACTTGGGTTCAGTGCCAGGCAAAATGTGATGGCTGCTTATATAGCGCAACCTGAGTATCTAAATGTTTTTCTTGGGAGGATAGGTGCTTACGTTGTCGATAATAAAATAGGTGACGGCACAGGAATAGGTGAAAAAACAGTTATTGAAACACAGAGGCAGATAAGTGTTATTCGATCACAAATAGGAACCAGGACAAAACTTATTGCTGCAAGTATGAGGCATTACAGGCAGCTGGATATGTTAGCGGGTGTTGACGTATTTACGATACCTCCCGGGGTAGCAGGAAACGG
>DOZA01000392.1 GCA_003518245.1 Bacteroidales bacterium
TATTGTATGCGCGACTTCGTTATTAGGGCTAAACTATTGTTAAAAGAACTCTGATCTTGAGAAACTTATCCAGACGAACAGTAACCGGTATTTTCATAGTTATTATTGTACTAGGAGGATTATGGCTGCATCCCTATTCATATTTATCCATAGGAGGATTATTGCTGATTGGTTCAGTTTATGAATACTACAGACTGATAGCTAAAACAGGGACCCAGCCTCAGAGTATAGCCGGTATAATTACAGCATTAACAGCTTATGTAATATCCGGGCTGGTAGCAGCAGGGATAGTAAATTTTGAATACTATCTTATTATTGTTGTTGAAGTATTGTACATTATAATTATTGAGCTTTACAGGAATCAGGACAGACCATTTGATGCACTGGCTCATACAGTATTTGGGATAATATTTATCTCAGTCCCCTTCTCCCTTTTCCCTTTCCTGGCTTATGGTTTTGATGGACCGGGAACATTGATTAATGGTAATATTACAGGATTCACACCCGGGCTGATAACCGGGTTCATGGTATTATCATGGGGCTTTGATATAGGGGCATACCTTTTTGGATCATATTTTGGAAAGCATAAATTACTGGAAAGAATTTCACCTGAGAAGTCATGGGAGGGATTTATTTTCGGATTCATAATAACGGTATTACTTGCATGGCCTGTATCTTTATGGTTCAAGTTTCCCGGTACAGGAGATTGGATAATTATAGGGATTTTAATAGCTGTAACAGGCACACTTGGAGACCTGGTGGAGTCGATGCTTAAAAGAAGTGTTGGAGTGAAAGACTCCGGATCATTACTACCCGGGCATGGTGGATTACTCGACAGGTTCGACAGCCTTATTCTGTCGCTTCCGTTTGTATACCTGTATATTTTACTTTTTACCTGATTATTATTATATGTGCGATTTAAAATGAAGATTCACAGGGAGGGATATAAGATATTATTCTATAGTCTAATAACACTGACAGTGCTTAATGCCATTATTATATATTCTTTTAAAGAAATACAATCTGTCTGGATCAGTATTTTGTCTCTCTCATTACTTATATTATTGTTCATGCTTTTATTTTTCAGGAAGCCAGTACGGGAAACGGAGGAAGATGCAGGTAAAGTGCTTGTCTCTGCAGATGGTAAGGTTGTGGCTATTGAAGAAGTAGAGGAAAATGAATATTTTAATGATAAAAGACTGCAGGTATCGGTTTTTATGACATTATTTGATATACACAGTAATACTTATCCTGTGTCAGGCAAGGTAAAATATATTAAGCATCAGCCAGGTAAGTTTTTCCCTGCAAACATACCAAAATCATCAATCTATAATGAGAGGACAAGCATTGTAATAGAGACGGAGAAGGGAACAGAGATAATGATAAGGCAGATAGCCGGTACCGTGGCCAGGAGGATAGTAACATACGCGGAAGAAGGTTCAGATGTGAAACAGGGAGACGAATTGGGATTTATTAAGTTTGGCTCAAGGGTGGACGTTTTCCTGCCACCTGGAACAAGGTTAAATGTGAGCTTATCACAACCGGTACGTGCAAACAAAGATATACTGGCAATATTATAATATTGAAAACATTAATTCAGAACTTGAAATGAAAGCGACTGAAAGAGAGCAAGATAAAAAAGTTATTGAAATAACAAAGGATGTTAGCTGGATAGGAATACTTGATTATGATATCGTCACTTTCGATATTGTAATGGAAACAGAGTACGGGACTACTTATAATTCCTATTTTATTAATGCTGAGAAGAAAGCGATTATTGAAACAGCCAAGGAAAAATTTGCGCCTATCTATATTAATAAGATAAAACAAATTGTTGACCCTTCCGAAATAGAATATATAGTATTTAACCATACAGAACCTGATCATTCAGGTTCCTTAAAGCATGTCCTGAAACTATCACCGGAGATTACTGTTGTTGGTAGTGGTAATGCAATAAGATATCTTAATGATATGTTAGATATCCCTTTTAAGAGCATGGTGGTTAAAGATGGGGATACACTTGACCTGGGTAACAAGACACTGAGATTTATTTCTGCTCCTAATCTTCACTGGCCCGACACTATCTACACATATCTTGAAGAAGACAGGCTGCTTTTTACCTGCGATTCATTTGGAGCTCACTATTGCGACAACCGTCTTTTTGATGATCTTGTAGGAGATTTCAACGATGCCTTTAAATATTATTTTGATGTTATACTCAAGCCTTATAGCAAATTTATGCTTAAGGCTATTGATAAGATCAGGCATCTTGATATAGAAGCAATATGTACAGGACACGGGCCGGTATTGAGAACAAGATGGAAGGAGTATGTTGACCTGAGTGAGAAATATGCCCGTGATTACCTTGAATTAACAGGTGATAGCAGAAAAAAAAGGGTACTTATAACTTATGTTTCAGCTTATGGTTATACAGCAGAAATGGCAGGAGCTATTGCAGAAGGTATTGAAAGTGAAGGAAATTCAGAGGTTCAAATCCTGGATATTGAAAATATTGAGCTTGGTGACCTTGAATCGGAAGTGGTTAAATCAGATGCTATACTGGTAGGTTCACCCACGATTAACCAGAATACCTTATTGCAGGTCTATAAGCTTTTTGCTGTTATTAATCCCCTCAGGGATAAAGGTAAGCTGGCTGCTTCCTTCGGTTCTTATGGATGGAGTGGTGAGGCTGCCGGAATAATTGCTTCCAACCTGAAAAACCTGAAGCTTAAAGTGATGGATGATAATGCTGCTTGCAAATTCAGGGCGGGTGAAGAAAAAAGATCTGAACTGGTAGCCTACGGAAAAGAATTTGCAAAAGCACTTTCAGCCTGAACTTAAATTTTTTTATAATGGGTATAATTCCTTTAAAGGATTGGTTTGATGAATTTGATAATGGACCTGTTATGATAGTGGGTCCTTGCAGTGCGGAGTCGGAAGAGCAAATATTACAGACAGCGGATTATTTAAGCAATAACTGTAAACCGGCATTGTTCAGGGCAGGGATATGGAAGCCCCGGACACGACCCGGAAGCTTCAGCGGGGTGGGCTCTAAAGGCGTGCAGTGGATGATTAAGGTAAAAGAACAGACGGGTATGCGTTTAACAGTTGAGGTAGCCAGACCCCGGCACCTTGAAGTATGTCTTAAAGCAGGTATTGATGTAATATGGCTGGGTGCCCGGACAGTTTCAAATCCCTTTTCAGTGCAGGAGCTTGCAGAAGCGCTTAAAGGAGTGGATATACCGGTGCTGGTTAAAAATCCTCTCAACCCCGATATTGATCTGTGGATAGGAGCAATAGAAAGAGTATATAATGCAGGAATAAAAAGGATGGCTGCTGTTCACCGTGGCTTCTCACCGTTTGAAAGAACACGGTACCGGAATATGCCCAAATGGGAAATACCCATAGAGTTAAGAAGAAGAATAAAGGAAATGTCTGTGATATGTGACCCAAGCCATATTTCCGGCGACGCATCTATGGTTCCCGAACTGGCACAGAAAGCAATGGATCTGAATATGGATGGATTGATGGTGGAAGTGCATAATAATCCTCCCTTAGCATTGAGTGACAGTAACCAGCAGCTGTCGCCCGGCGAATACTGCAATATGATGAAGAACCTGGTGATCAGGTGCCTCAAACCCGAAGATCCCGGATTCCTGGATTACCTTGAAGAATTACGTAACCAGGTAGATTCTGTTGATCATCAACTAGTTGAGTTGCTGTCAAGGAGGCTTGAAATAATCGACATAATAGGTGAATATAAGTACAGGAATAATGTGGCTGTATTGCAAATGGACAGGTGGCTTGAGATACTCAAAACCAGGCTTGAACAAGCTGGATTATCAGGGATGGATCGTTACTTTACCGAAAACTACCTGAAACTGATGCACCAGGAATCAATACGGAGGCAAACAGTTATTATGAAGAAACTTAAGGATAAAGAGGAAAAATCAACTGATAATAGCCATGATAATTGATACTATGATATAAAGTATTATAATCAGGGGTAATGATGAAAACCCAGCTCCTGCTATTAATATTATACACGATCCCAGAAATACTATCCTTAATTCGTTACCTTTAAACCGTAAATGCCTGAACTTAAAGGAAAACATTGGTATCGTGGTTATCATTAAGGTGGAAAATATAGCGGTCAGGGAACATAAGATTAATCTTGAACCTAGCAGGTTCTTTATCAAAGGACTGTTTCCATACTCACTGGCAAAAACAAGGGAAATAATAAAAAAGGCATTTCCAGGTGCAGGTAATCCCCTGAACTGGTCGCTCCGGGCATTGTCGATATTGAACCTGGCCAGGCGAATAGCTGAAAAAGCAGGTATGAGCACAGGCACATACTGTAAATATCCTGCAATGGAATCAGCTCCCCCGGCAGAGTTTATAAGCCTGTACATTAGAAGCCCCGGAGCAACACCAAAACTCACAATATCAGCCAGGCTGTCAAGCTGAAGACCCATATCAGAATATGCATTAAGTAAGCGTGCTGCAAGTCCGTCAGCAAAATCCAGAAGAAGAGATACTGAAATAAACCATACTGCCAGCCTTAGGTTACCATGCATAATCAGGATTATTGAAATAAAACCTGAAACAAGATTTAAAAGAGTCAACAGGTTAGGTATCTGCTTTTTCATGAGGTGGTTCTATCCTGAATATATCTGTAAATTAAGATAAATTTTATCAATATTCCCAATTTGTATATTTTTGCATGGTGAAACAAACAATGGAACATTTACAGAATCTTAAAATAGCAGTTGACTTCGATGGCACAATAGTTGACCATGATTATCCGAAAATCGGGAAAGAGAATTTATTTGCTTTCGAAACCTTAAAAGAACTGCAAAAACATGGGGCCCTGCTTATATTATGGACATTCAGGGTTGGTAAAGAACTGGAAGAAGCAGTTGAATATTGCAGAAAAAAAGGGGTGGAGTTTTATGCTGTTAACAAGAATTATCCGGAGGAAGAATTTGATAATACAGTAAGCCGTAAAATAAATGCCGATGTTTATATCGATGACAAAAATATTGGTGGATTCCCGGGATGGAGCAGTATATGGCAGGAACTGAGCTTATATGATGAAATGGAAAAGGAGGTAGCAAAAAGACTGTCACGCAGGAAATCATTCTTTGAGAGATTATTCGGTACTGATAGACCGGAGAATCATAGTTTATAAAACTAAAATCAGGCATTAAAATAGTTAATGTATGTCATAATGTTAGATAAATGATGAGATATTTGCAGTTTATATACCCGTTGATTTTTATTTTTATTGTTTCCTGTAACGGGTCCGTTAAGTCCTCAGATAAAAATACTTCAAAAACAGCCAGGGAAATTCCAAAGAAGGAAACAGCAAAGCTTGTGAATATAGCCGGGCCAGCTGATGGGAAAGAATATAGTTCAGGGGATATGGTTAATTTAAAACTTAGCCTGAGAGGTGAGAGATACCCCGATTCTGTAAGGGTCTTTTTTGATGGCAGGGCGGTGGCCACACTTAAAGCACAGAATCTTGAATACAGTATAGAGACAGACTCAGCCAGGCTGGGTAAAATACCACTCAAAATAGTGGCATATGAAGGGGATAAACGGCCCCAGACACTGATTCATTTTATAAACCTGAAATCAGATATTAACCCCGTATTGTATTCATACAGGGTAATAAATGAATACCCACATGATAAATCAGCTTATACCCAGGGATTGTTGTATCATAATGGTTATTTCTATGAGAGCACAGGTCAGGAAGGTAAATCATCATTACGGAAGGTTGATATTGAAACAGGTAATATTTTGAAGATTCATAACCTGGAAAGCAAATTCTTCGGTGAAGGCCTTGTGCTTTTCGGAGGGAAACTTTTTCAGCTTACATGGAAAAAAAAGGTGGGTTTTGTATACGATATACAAACATTTGAAGAGATTAAACGTGTACATTATACTACACAAGGCTGGGGGCTTACCTCTGATGGTGAACACTTGATAATGAGTGATGGTACTAACAAAATATATTTCCTTGAACCTGAATACTTTACAGTATTATATTCCATCGAGGTATATGATAATAAAAATCCTGTATGGCAACTTAACGAGCTAGAGTTTATTAATGGAGAGATTTGGGCCAATATATACACAACCGACCGTATTGCACGTATCGATCCCCTAACCGGGAAAGTTAAAGCATATATAAACCTTTCAGGAATACTGGCCGGCAGGTACCATCATACTGAACTGGCGGAACTAAATGGGATAGCCTGGGACAGTGAAAACAAGCGATTATTTATAACAGGTAAGAACTGGCCCCGGATGTTCGAGATAAGAATTTTTAAACGCCAGTAAATCCCTGTATTATCTTTATTGATCTTGGCACTATATCAAACTCTATAGGTGAATGACCAAGTGATTCACCATCGACCTCAACATGGATCAAAGGATCAGAGTCGATTATTATTCTTTTTCCGGTATACCCTTCCACCTTTTGATGTTCCAGTATCGTGCCGTTATAAAGCCTCCGCAGGCTTCTGATGATTTCACCCTTTCGCATTTTCTTAACCAGTGTAAGCTCAAAAAGACCATCATCAGCAATGGCTCCTGGTGTTTGCATCATTCCTCCACCTGAATATTTACCAATACCCAGGCTGATTGTGAATGTATCGTTCTTTATCTTTTTACCGTCAATCTCAATACTGGTGCTCGTATGCCTGTATGAAAGTAAACTTCTTAGTAAAGTCCAGAAATAGAGTGCTTTACTGCTGTGTCCTTTCTCCTTCTGCCTGTTCGACCGCTGTACTACCAGGGCATCAAATCCAAGACCTGCTATGTTTACAAAATATCTTTTACAGACATCTGTGCCAGAATAAAACTTTATTACTCCGGTATCCTGTAAAAATATATTTTCGTTCTTTAATGTCCTGATGGCCGAATCATAATCCAAAGGTATATTAAACATCCTTCCCCAGTCATTACCCGTGCCTACAGTTATCATCCCAAGTGTAATATCCGTAGTTGGAATGATCTTCTGCAGAAAAGCACCATTTACCACCTCATTCATTGTACCATCACCTCCTACGACAATAAGTTTCCTGCTTCCACTGTTAATAAGATCAACAGAAAGATCAATAGCATGATGTTTTGCCTTTGTGAAATAATAATCATACTCAATGTCGTGGCTGGTCAGAAGGTCTGAGATTAGTCTCCAGTCTTTCTGTCCTTTCCTTTTGCCTGCATTGGGATTGACTATCACCTGCCATTCACTGATATTTCCTGATTTACCCATAGTGATTTGCTTGGCATAAAGTAAAGATGGAAAAAAAATACCTAAAAGAAAATATTAACTCATTTTAACCATAAAAAGCTGTTAATAAAATGTTGAAAACCGTGATTAAAATGTTTACAATTACATGCGGCTTCGGGGATTCACGCCTATCATAAATATTAATTTTGAAACTCCCGAAGGATCAATTTAATTCAAACAAAAAACTAAATGACGAGGATAATTTCATTAGCTAACCAGAAGGGTGGGGTAGGCAAAACAACAACAGCGATAAACCTGGCTGCAAGCCTGGCAGCGCTGGATAAGAAAGTATTGGTAGTGGATTTTGATCCTCAGGCTAATGCTACATCCGGTTTGGGTATCGACACCCGTAAGATTGATAATACAATTTATGATTGCATAATAAATGATGTTGATCCATCAACAACTATTCTCAGTACCGAGATTAACAATCTTGAATTAATACCTTCAAATATTGACCTTGTAGGTGCTGAGATAGAAATGCTTAATACCGAAAACAGAGAAAGTATACTTAAGGATGTTTTAAGCAAAGTCCCCCGCAATTATGATTATTTGTTGGTTGATTGCTCTCCTTCACTGGGTTTGCTGACAGTTAATGCGCTTACAGCCTCAGATTCGGTTATTGTGCCTGTACAATGTGAATATTTCGCTCTGGAAGGACTGGGTAAACTGCTCAATACAATTAAGATAATACAGAAAAACCTTAACAGGTCGCTTATTATTGAAGGTTTTTTGTTAACAATGTATGATTCAAGGCTCAGGCTTTCTAACCAGGTTGTTGAAGAGGTTAGAAAGCATTTCCAGCAAATGGTTTTTGAGACAATAATACAACGGAATGTAAAATTAAGTGAAGCGCCCAGTTATGGACAGCCTGCTATATTATATGATGCTGAATCCAGAGGAGCTGTTAATTATCTTAACCTGGCACAGGAGTTGATTGATAAGGGACAAAACGGGTCAGACAATAATGCTGGTGTATAATCAGTATTAATAATAAATAGTACCATGGCAAAAAAACAAGCGTTGGGAAGAGGACTGGGAGCATTAATAAGCGATGCTGAAAGGGATCAACTGGAAGAAAAGGTTGAGGCTAACCTGGAAATAAGTATTGATGATATTGAGTTAAATCCTTTTCAGCCACGTACACGATTCGATGAGCAACTATTGCAGGAGCTGGCTTCATCAATCAATAAACTGGGTATTGTCCAACCACTCACAGTAAGAGAAACAAGCAAAAATAAATATCAGCTGATTGTAGGGGAGAGAAGATTGAAGGCTGCCCGTATAGCAGGCCTTAATACAGTACCTGCATATATACGTACCGCCGATGATCAGGCAATGCTCGAACTGGCACTGGTTGAGAATATACAGAGGGAAGACCTTGATGCTATTGAAATTGCCATTAGCTACCAGAGGCTTATAGAAGAATGTAACCTTACACAGGAAAAACTCAGCGAGAGGGTGGGAAAACAACGGTCTACTGTTGCTAATTACCTGCGCCTGCTCAAACTGCCTGCTGAAATACAGCTTGGAATAAAGAATAAACAGCTGACCATGGGGCATGCCCGTACACTGGTAAATATAGAGGATGAAAAGCAGAAGATAAAAGTATACTACAGGATAATAGATGATGGCTTATCCGTTAGAAAAACAGAAGAACTGGTGCGCAAGCTGCAGATGAACGGACTTAAAGATTCAGAGAAAAACCAGAAGAAAAAACAGCTTAACGAAGATTTTAAAGACCTTTCCGGACACCTCTCCGAAATATTCAAGTCTGAAGTACAGTTCAGAATCAATGAAAAAGGGAAAGGTAAAATCGTAATACAGTTTGACGATACCGAACAAATGGAGAAGATTTTGGAGGTATTGGATAAACTTAACTCCTGAAAATTATATCTTTGCCTGTTGTCGTCATGTTGGTGTTGATCTCAAGCTGGTGTTGATCTCAAGTTATATCCGTCGAAGAGAAAAAAAAGAGGGATCAATACTGAAAACGGTATTGAGGAGAGTGAGAGTAAAAGATATTGATGTTGAAAACTATAAAATTGATTATATTACTTTTAATACTGGCAGTAAGTGCCAGTGCACAGGTAATTACTGAATCAATAGATACAACATCTGCAGGCCAGGAGCAGGAATTGCTATTACCTGAATCCACCAGGGTATTATCTCCTGTAAAAGCAACAATGATGGCCGCAGCTTTGCCGGGATTGGGGCAGGTCTATAACAGGAAATACTGGAAAATACCTCTTGTGTATGCAGGATTTGGGGCCCTGGCATATAGTATTATTCTCAATTCTCAAAATTTTGATGGTTATCTGTCTGCTTACCAGGATATAACTGATGATGTACCTGAAACCGTAAGTTATGAAAAATATACTCCCTCATTTGATTCGGGTGAGATAGACCCGGCACTGGGAGCAGATAATTATAATCCTCAAACACATAGCTGGGTAAAAGATCAGATGTTAAATGCTATATCATATTACAGGAGATATCGCGATTTATCATATATTGGTGTCGGATTATGGTACATTCTGTCAATACTGGATGCAAATGTTGATGCCTTAATGTCAGATTATGATATTAGCCCCGAACTGAGCCTTAGTATTGAGACGATACCTATTAAAACTATTAATGGCCCTACCATGGGTATAGGAGTAAGAATAACATTTTAATGACTGTACTATGAAAAGAATTATTATACTGTTAACAGGATTGATGCTATTTAACTTTTCAGCCCTGGCGGTGAATGATACTATTATTGCTAAAACAGACATTGAATTTATAGAAAGACAATTAGACAGTTTAACACATATATGGTTCCTGAGAAAGATGGCACCGGATACAAACAGCCAGGAAGGTATTACTGAGCCAGTGATTGAACTACCTGATTCTATCTACAGGGTAAGGCTGCACAATATTCATTCAGTGGTTAATCTCCCTTATAATAAAGTAGTACGGAACTTTATAAATGTTTACATAGTTAAGAAGAGGGAAAAATTCGAGATTATGCTCGGAATGAAAGACTTCTATTTCCCCATTATTGAAGATATTTTTGATTACTATGGTTTACCGGCAGAGTTGAAGTATATGGCTGTTATTGAATCAGCACTTAATCCGAATGCTGTTTCAAGGATGGGAGCCACCGGCTTATGGCAATTTATGTATAGTACAGGCAGGGCTTACGGTCTTACCATTAACTCGGTGGTTGATGAAAGAAGAGATCCCGTTAAATCAACTCACGCAGCTGCCAGGTACCTTAAAGACCTGTATGAAATATATCATGACTGGGGACTTGTTATTGCTGCATATAACTGTGGCCCCGGAAATGTTAACAAGGCAATAAGAAGATCAGGTAACAGGAAGGACTACTGGGAGATTTATTATCGCCTCCCCAGGGAAACAAGGGGATATCTGCCGGGATATATTGCAGCAACATACGCCATGAATTATCACAAGGAACATAATATAAGGAAGATGCCTGTGAATTTTAGTATCGCTACTGATACTATTATGGTTACGAAGGATATCCATTTTGAACAATTGTCTAAAGTGATGAATATTCCCCTTGCCGAGATAAAAGCTCTGAATCCTCAGTACCGTAGGCTTATTGTACCGGGTAAGAGCAAACCTATGTCAATAACCCTACCTATTAAATACCTTGGCGACTTCATATCAATGCAGGATTCAGTAGCTTCCTACCGGACTGAACACTATTTCAATTCTAAGCTAAAAGATGCCAGCCCTACACGATCGAAATACATACCACCAAGTATTAAGGGAAAGACAAAAATTATATATTCCGTGAAAGAAGGTGATAATCTCGGGTATATAGCCAGCTGGTATAATGTAGGAGTCTCTGATCTTAGATACTGGAATAATATTTACCGCAACCTTATCCGTATAAACCAGAAACTTGCAGTATATGTTAAACCTTCTGAAAAAAAATACTATTCGGTGGTTGATGATCTGAGCTTCGCTCAAAAGCAGGCAAGAATAGGAAAGCCTGTAGTTCAAAACACCATGGTTGAAGAAACTACCAAACCTGGGTTTGTTTATCATACAGTAAGATATGGGGATACAGTCTGGGATATAGCTAAGGAATATTCAGGAGTGAGTGCTACGGATATTCTTAATCTGAATGGGCTGGATCGCTCAGGTAGAATACGGATAGGGCAAAAATTAAAAATTAAGAAAAGCAGCTAGTATAATTTGCCTGAGCTAATAATTGCCTGATTATGCGTCCTTACAAGACCTTCCTTATTTTCCTGGTCTTACTGCTGCTCCTTTACGGACCCGCTTTATTTTTGAGTAACCCGCTAAGGATTGCACCGGGCATGTCTATCAGGTGGCCTGATATAAGGTCAGAATATTTTTTTGATGATCAGCCTGATGTTAATCTTGCAGAAATAGTAGAGGAAGCAGGTACAGAAATAAAAACTGAAGAATATACCGATGATACATATAAAATCTCAGAAAAGGAAAGCTACCTGTTTGATTTTTCAGAATCAGCTGTTCTGTCCGGCTTATTAGAGGAGAAGATAAATAGAGATAGCGGCCAGGTAAGAATAATGTATTATGGTGATTCACAACTTGAGGGCGACCGTATAACAAGGCAGCTAAGGGAAGACCTGAGGAAGATTTTGCCGGGTAGTGGCCCCGGATTGCTGAGCATTAAACCTCTTATTAATTATACTAAAACTTCATATGTCAGATCGTCTGATAACTGGGAGAAATATGACTATCTGGACTACAGGGATGGCCTGATAAATCATAATGATCTTGGCCCCCTGATGAGTATCAGCAGGTTTACCAGACCTGGTATGATAACCGGTGATGTTTCAAGAGCATGGTTCAGTGTTGAGCCTGCCAGAACTGCCGATTCATTATCTTCAAGATATGATAACTTCCGTCTTTTCTATGGCAGGCTGACCGATACAATGACTATCTCGGTTTATACAAATATGGGGCTTATCCGGAAAGATACCCTGTACCCTGTTAATGAGGAAAATGAATATTCAGTACACCTGGGTTCATCTGTTTATCTGAAAGTAGAATTTGAGGGAAGAGTAAGCCCTGATTTTTATGGATTCAGTATTGAAAGCAGCAATGGTTGTGTAGTGGATAATATCCCAAACAGGGGAAGTGCCGGGATGGAATATACACTGGTTTCCAGAGATAATCTTTCCGGATTATACAAAATGCTTAGACCGGATGTGGTGGTATTGCAATATGGACTTAATGTAGTTTTAAGTACAAGCCCGGGCTTTAAATATTATGAAGACGGCATATATAATCAGCTTGTGAGGCTCAAGGATTTGATCCCTGATGCCATTATTATACTCATGGGCGTTACTGATATGGCACATATGGTTGATGATGAGATACAATCATATGAAACTATTCCTCTTATACGGGATGCACAAATGCAAGCGGCGCAGAGAGCAGGTGTGCTTTTCTGGGATTCATGGCTGGCTATGGGTGGAAGAAACTCAATAATAGAGTGGATGAATAAAATACCTCCCCTGGCGGCTGATGATTATACACATCTTACATATGAAGGAGGCGACAGCCTGGCTGGATTGTTCCTGGAGGATATTATAAAACAGCAACAGCCTGAAGCGAAAGATACAATTGAAATTAATATATATGAGCCTGTATTAAATAAGGACACCATAAATAACGATCATAGAAGGGGAAGAAAACTTCATGTTAACGGAGATAAAATAGTCCAGGATGTCATATCTTACGAACCAGGCAAACCACTTATTTTTACAGGAGTATCATTCTGGATCTTTCTTTTTATTACACTACTGCTTTATAGTCTTATATTCAAAAAACCCTTGATCCGGAATTCCTATCTTTTCCTGTTCAGCCTGTTTTTCTATTATAAGTCTGGGGGGGTCTTCTTTTTCCTCCTGATAATATCAACCCTCACTGATTATGTTGCAGGACTTGTTATCTATTCAGCCAGGAGAAAACTGGTGAGGAAGCTTTTTGTACTTTCCAGCCTGCTGGTAAATCTTGGTATGTTATCGTATTTTAAGTATACAGCTTTTTTTACCGGTATAGTAAATGATATTTTCAATACCAACCTGCCTGTAATAGACTGGATAGCTGCAATCTCCAACTTCTACCTGGGATCCGGGTTCAACATTGAAATGATCGTGCTTCCTGTTGGTATTTCATTTTTCACTTTCCAGACTATAAGTTATACACTGGATGTATACAGGGGCAAAACAAAGCCTGTAAGGAATATCCTTGATTTCGGCTTTTATGTATCATTCTTCCCTCAACTGGTTGCAGGTCCTATAGTAAGGGCATCCGAGTTTATACCCCAGCTATATACCCCTTTCATTTTATCTAAAAGAGAATGGGGCCATGCCCTGTTCCTGGTGGTGAGAGGATTAATAAAAAAAATTATTATATCAGATTTTATCTCAGTGAATTTTGTTGACAGGGTATTTGATACACCATTGCTATACTCTGGTTTGGAAAACTTAATGGCTGTTTATGGTTATGGTCTTCAAATATATTGTGATTTTTCAGGATATACAGATATAGCTATAGGTGTTGCTCTTATGCTGGGATACAGATTGCCTGTAAACTTTAATTCACCTTATAAGGCATACAATATTACTGATTTCTGGAGAAGATGGCATATTTCCCTCTCCCGCTGGCTAAGGGACTATTTGTATATCTCAATGGGAGGTAACAGAAAGGGGCGTTTAAGAACATATGTTAACATTATGATAACCATGTTGCTTGGAGGCTTATGGCATGGCGCAGCATGGCGATTCGTCATATGGGGAGGCATACATGGACTTGGCCTGGTTATAAATAAGTTGTGGATAAAATTATTCCCCCGAAAGAATAAACCAGGCAGGATAAAACGCTTGATCTCGGTTCTTATTACTTTTAATTTTGTCAGCTTTCTGTGGATCTTTTTCAGGGCGGCAGATATAGATCATGTCCATCTTATGATGAGGCAGATATTTACAGATTTCAACCCGGGTAATTTACTGGCTGTGTTCACTGCTTACAGTCAGACAATAATAATTATAGTATGTGGATATATACTTCACTTCCTGCCTGTTAAGGTTAAGGAATCGTACAGGGGATTATTTATCAGATTACCCATGATAGTAAAAATATTACTGGTATACCTTTTTGCACTTATCTTTTACAATGTACAATCAGCAGATATACAGCCGTTTATTTATTTCAGGTTCTAATAATTATGACCTTAAGGTTTAATCACTTTGAATTACGACATTCGAATTTAGTCTTCACTGACCCGGAACGCGAAACAAGTAATCTCTCATAACTCATCTCTATAGATACTCTGTTCCATCGGTAGGTTCTCCCAGGAAAGGTGCAATCGCCCTGCTGTAGATACCCTGCACCCAGGCAATGGCCATACCGTAGTTTGTTACGGGTATACCTGCCTCTATTACAGGCCTGAGCCTGTTGTGTAACTGTTTACGGGTAATCATACATCCTCCGCATTGAATAACAAGGGCATAATCAGATATCTGACGGGGAATGCTATCCAGTCCGGCAACAATATCAAAATGTATTTTTTTTCCTGTATAATTGTTTATCCACCTGGCGATCTTAACTCTTCCAATATCATCACAGGAGACATGATGGGTACATGATTCAAGCATCAGTACACGGTCACCGTCCTGTAGATCTGATATTTTAGGGGTTCCTTTCAGGTAATTTTCAAAATCTCCCTTCATGCGTGCAAGTGCTATACTGAAACTGGTAAGAGGTATATCCGCGGGTACTGAAGCATCGGCCTTAACGAAGACCTGTGAATCGGTTATTGCAAGCGCAGGTTTTATAGCAGTTGTTTGAAGGAAGGTATCAATCTCCCTTTCCTTCAATACTATAGCTATAGCATCATTATCGAGTATATCCCTTATGGCCTGCACCTGCGGTAAAATAATTCTTCCTTCAGGGGCTTCAACATCAATAGGAGTAATCATGAGTACTATATCCCCATGTTTTATTATGTCTCCCAGCATTGTCTGCGTTTTCAGGGCATGCTCTGGTATTTTGAGCTTTATAAATTTTATCAGATCCTCGTAGTTTTCTTTTGTTAATGCTGAAAAACTTATGATTTCTTCCCCGGTAATAGAGTTAACTTTTTTAATAAAGCTTACCGATGGTTCTAAAAGGTCTGATTTTGTTTGCACAATAATATAAGGAGTATCAGTATCCCTGAACCGGTTTATTAACATATCCTCATAATCTCCCCAGTTATTATTGTTAAGTACTAGTATTCCCAGGTCAATTATGTCCAGTGTTTTAAGTGATTTTTCAACGCGTTTATTACCAAGATCACCTGTATCATCAATACCAGCAGTATCGATAAGTATTACAGGTCCGAAGCCGGTTATTTCGAATGATTTCTTTACGGGATCGGTGGTAGTACCTGCATGTTCTGATACTATTGCTATATCCTGCCCGGCAAGAGCATTGATCAGGCTGCTTTTGCCGTTATTTCTTCTTCCGAATATGCCTATATGTGGCGTGTTTTCGCGACCTTTCTTCATAAAGACGAAAAAAATTAATCACTTTTATTCATTATATCATCAATTGAAAATCCCATCTTGAGAAGGTTACCTGGTTTCAGTATATCTTCAAGTCTTTTCTTATTCATATATCCTGTGTGCTCGCAGGTCTTAAAGATATCAGACTTATTCTCTTTCATATATAATGCTATCTCAGATGCTTTGTTATATCCTATATCAGGTATTAAAGCGGTGCTTATCACAGGGCTTTTTATCAGAGTCTCATAAGCAGTTTTCCTATTAACCTTCAAATCTTTAATAAGGTTCATTGCCATACTAATATTTGCGTTTATCAGTATTTTCAGGCTTTCAATCACACTATGACCTATAAGTGGCAGGTAAGCATTGAGATCGAGGCATCCCTGTCCGCAAAGGTTACTTATGATCATATCATTAGAATAGATCTTATGCGCTGAGCTGATAATAAACTCCGGGATAACAGGATTTACTTTACCGGGCATCAATGAGCTACCCCTCTGGCGTTCCTGGATGCTTACCATGTCTGCTTTACTTATATCAGCAGCCAGGAGTCTAATATCTGAAGCTATCTTCTCAAGGTTAACGGCATGAGCTTTCAGAGTGGAATGGATCTCAACCCATTTATCAAGATTTGATGTTGCATCATTAAGGTTTTCACTGCGTGTGAGGGGTAATGAAGTAAGATGTCGCAGTTCGGGTACAACTTCCATAATAAAGAAACGTGGTATAGCCAGTCCGGTACCTGTGGCTCCGCCACCAAGATTTACAACCTTGATCCTTTCCTTGCATTTGGACACTCTCCACCAGTCGCGCGAAAGTGCATCATTATATGCACTGAAGAGCTTGCCGAAGGACGATGGGACAGCTTCCTGCATTTGAGTGTACCCGGGCCTAAGGTAATCACGGTAAGCAGTTTCCATCTCTTCAATAAACTTCCTTAACAGGTTTATTGATTCTTCCAGCTCACCCATTAATTTCATGGAAGCAACTGTAAGAGCCGTGGGAATTACATCATTGGTTGACTGATATACATTAGCATGTTCTATGGGATCAATAAACGAATAGTCACCGGCATGGTCCCCAATGTTTATCAAAGCTGCATTGGTGATAATCTCGTTAATATTCATATTTATACTTGTTCCTGCGCCACCCTGCATTGCAGGAATGATAAAATGACTATAATATAGCCCATCCGATACTTCAACAGCGGCATTTTCAAGAGCATCGATTATTTCAGGTGAGATAATCTTTAGGGGAATATTACCGGCATATTTTTTTTTGGTTGCTTCAGAAAATTTCCTGTACACCTTGTAACAGGCCTGCTTTACCTGTCCTGTTGCTCTGTACCACTCCTTTTGAAAAGGTATATCACCGGGGAAATTTTCTTTAGCTCTGATGGAGTTTATTCCATATAGCGCTTCTTCCGGTATCATTACTTCACCAATATTATCAGATTCAATACGGTCCATAGGCTCAGTTATTAATCAGACACAAAAATAGTTAAAAAACTGCAGGTAGCTTCAACACTCCGAGGTTCTGTGTTTTGTGTTTCGCGTTCCATGTTTCATGTTTCATGTTTCATGTTCCATGTTTCATGTTCCATGTTCGCCCCTGAGTTTAGGCTATCAGTTCCCGAAGCGTGGGTTTACAACATTATTATATATTGATCCGAAGGAATATGTGATTCCTATTTCAAAAGTGTATGAATAAGTTGTTTTCAGTGCTCTCTGACGTGTAAGTACCTCCTGTTCTGTAGCATCCCCTTTTACAAGATTTCTCTGGTCGTGTATAAGATTTGCCCTGGCCTGCAGGTTCAAAGACAGACCCTTATAGATTCTGTAGTATATATTTGATCTCAGTCCAAGGTTATTCTCAGAGAAATCATGAAGGTAATTTGCCCATGTCATTGATATATATCCTGATCCCCATGGTTGATTAAAACCCAGGGAGGCGCTAAGATAATGCCTGAGAAGAAATTCACTGGTTTTAAAGTAGTTAGTTGTATCATTATATATATTATAATGCACCGTTATTCCATACTGTATCCTGAACTGTTTTTTAAATGATTCCTCGTAAGGAAACAGGTTATACTCTATTGCCGGGCCTATATTAGTCGCCAGCCTGTAATTATTATAAGTATCGCTGGATATCGAAGCCCTTCCACCTGCTGACCACTGGGCACCCAAACTTTTTACCATGAGGTTTCTGACCCGCCAGTTCTCCCTGAAAGATTTACTCTCAGTCGTTGTATAAATAGTTTGCCTGTATGAATATGACACATCATACTCCATTTTCAGTTCAGGTGTTACCCTGTCGGCTGAAAAGGATGAGCTGGCCCTGGTTGTTTCATAGTTTTGATCTTTGTTAAACTCACCCGAGCCGCTGAGCTTAAACATCCAGCTGTTCCAGGGGTCATTTTGTATATTACCTTCCAGCCTCCTGTTTTCGGATGTATCGCTTCCATCGTCTTCATAACTGATATGTATATTTCTGCTCAGGGGTGTGCGGGCAACAAATTTCATGAGGCCCATTGCTATAACATTGCATCTTGCTTTTCTTGTCTCATCTGCTGTTTCATTGACAGGTGAAAAAAACATCATCTTGTCATGTATATCCGAAAACTTGCCCTGGCCAATAAAATCAAGGGTGTATTCACCTCCGCCACCGCCGGTAACCCTTTTCCTGACAAGTATATGTATATCAGCTTCATCTTTATTATTGACATAATTCACAAATGGTATGGTCTGCTTGATATAATTCCGGTCGCACCACCTGCAATCAAGAAAAACATTTAATGCTTCATCCCTTGGGTTTGTTGTTTCTTCTTTTTCATTTGCTTTTGTTGAATTGTCAACATCCTGACCAGTAGCTATATAGCCAAATAAAAAGAATGTCAGAATTAAGATATATCTTATCATGTTAGTAATATTATCTGGAATTGAGACACAAAATTACCTAAATAGCATTTTATTTAAAGTAGTGTGCTGTTAAAAAAAGTTAAGTTATTAAAAACCGGGGGATCTTATTTATTGCCTGATATAGGATGTGCAAATGAAATTACATCTTTGCCTGCAATTTTTTCGTGGCACAGGATAATAAGTCTTTCCAGTACATTCCTGAATTCCCTGATGTTGCCTGTCCATTCTATTTTTTTAAGTTCCTTTATTGCACTTTCGTCTATGGTTCTGAGGCTAACACCATATTCATTACATATAATGTCGTTAAAATGTTCTGTCAGCAGGGGTATATCCTCAAGCCTTTCGTTCAGTTTAGGTACATCTATTAGAATTACACTCAAACGGTGATAAAGATCTTCCCTGAAATTATTCTTTTCAATTTCATAACTGATATTTTTGTTGGTGGCGGCAATTACTCTTACATCTACTTTTATGTCCTTATCGGATCCAACTCTTGATATCTTATTTTCCTGGAGGGCTCTTAGCACTTTTGCCTGTGCGGAAAGGCTCATATCTCCTATCTCATCCAGGAAGATTGTTCCTCCGTTTGCCTGTTCAAATTTACCTATTCTCTGTTTATGTGCTGATGTAAATGATCCCTTCTCGTGGCCAAAAAGTTCACTTTCAATAAGTTCAGAAGGTATTGCGGCACAGTTAACTTCCACAAATGGTCCTTTTGACCTGCTGCTCTTTTCATGAATCTGGTGTGCCACAAGCTCTTTTCCTGTTCCATTGGCACCTGTAATTAATACTCTTGCTTCGGTGGGGGCAACCCTGTCGATCATCTCTTTTACCCTAACTATTGCTTCCGACTCACCAACAATCTCGAACTTTTTGCTTACCTGTTTCTTAAGTGTTTTGGTTTGGGTGATAAGGTTTGATTTATCCATGGCATTTCTCATGGTAATAAGTAGTCTGTTGAGATCCAGTGGCTTTTCAAGAAAATCAAAAGCACCCTTCTTGATAGCATCCACGGCAGTATCAATATTACCATGGCCTGAGATCATAATTACTGGTACATCATCCGTTACCTCGTGAATCTTTTCAAGCACTTCAATACCGTCCATTTTCTCCATCTTTATATCACAGAGAATAACATCATACCTATTCTCATCGAAAAGCTCAAGAGCGGCAGGCCCATTCTCAGCCAGGTCGACTTCATGTTTTTCATACTCAAGAACTTCCTTAAGTGTATTCCTGATTGCTTTTTCGTCGTCTATTACCAGAACTTTAGCCATGTTTGTTTAGAGGTTTAGGGGTTTAGGGGTTTAGAGACGTTGCATGCAACGTCTCTACTCAGCCTTTATATCTTATCCACTTCCACATTTCCTTATATGTCACTTTTTTCCCGTACATAAGGATACCTACACGATAAATTTTAGATGCCAGGGAAACAAATCCTATAAATGTTGCTATTAGGATAGCAACTGAAAGGGCAATTTCCCAGGTAGGTACTTCAAAGGGGATACGTGCCATCATTACTATAGGGGAAGTAAAAGGTATCATTGAGAACCAGAAAGAGAGTGAGCTTTCAGGGTTCTCCATGGTGCCTATTGCAACAAATAATCCCAGTATTATAGGCAGCATTATAGGGAACATAAATTGTTGCGTATCCGAATCGGTATCCACTGCAGAGCCTATAGCAGCAAAGACAGAAGCATACAGAAGGTATCCGAATATAAAATAGAAGAAAAAACTGGTAATAAGCAGGGGCCAGTTAACATTCATCAGGTTATTGAATATTTTCGCAAACTCCTTTTCCTGTGCTGTCAGTTCAACTGTTTGATCTACAACTCCTGTGTTTTCAACAGCAGGCACCTGGTTCATTACAGATTGAGAAATCTGCTCGCTTATTACCTGGGGATCATCTGGAAGAACTTTGGACTGGACAATTGTAAGTATTCCGAACGACAGTATGATCCATATAGAAAACTGGGTCAGTCCTACCAGGGCAATACCGATTATCTTTCCCATCATCAGCTCAACAGGCCTAACAGAAGATATTATTACTTCGACTATCCTGCTGTTTTTCTCCTCAAAAACACCTCTCATCACCTGGACACCAAACAGAAGTACTATCATATACATCAGCAGTGCACCAATATAAGCCAGGGCCATTGAAACACCTGTGTTGGTTTCTTTAGTTTCACCACTATCATCAATCCTTATTGTTTGAACGGAGACATCAGTCTGAACACTTTTCAGTATATCATCCAGGTTTTCTATGTCATAAGCAAGAAGCTTTTTGTTCTCAATATCCTGCTCAAGTGTTCTTTCAATATAATTGAGCAGGTCCATTGGGGGTTGTTTCTTCGAGATAAGCTGGACAGCCTGGGGAACATTAGTGACTACCGGTGAGATGAAAAGAACACCATAGTAACCTGCTTCTTCAAAAGTTGTTTTCATCTGATTAACATCAGCACCTTTAAGGTATTCAAAGTCGACATCTTCCCTGTCTTTTATTACTCCATCAAAAAGGTCGCTGCCATCTTCCACAACAGCTATCTTTTTGAATTCTTTGTCCTGATTACCCATTATCAATGCCGGGATAAGAAACAGGGCAACGAAAATAACAGGGGTAAGAATAGTCATAATAATAAATGATTTTTTCTTAACCCTGGTGCTGTATTCTCTTTTAATTATAGTTGAAACGTTTGCCATGGTATATTAGGTTTGGATCAGTTATTTTTATTTGCTTCCACCACTCTTATAAATATCTCGTTCATTGACGGAAGCGCGGGATTAAATGAAAGTACCTGTCCTTTATCAGTCATATCCCTGATTATAGTATTTACTTCGGCCTTCTCTGAAGTTTTCAGCCTTACCTGTGTTTTGCCATTATCTTTTGTTGTTTTAAGTATTTCATAATGGCTGATAGTTTTAATAACGGCCTGACCTTTGAAGACAACATCATATTCATTGGCAGCCCATTCCTCTTTTATTTTATCAACACTTCCTTCTAGTATGGATTTTGATCTGTCGATCAATGTTATATGATCACACATCTCTTCAACTGATTCCATATTATGTGTTGAGAAAATTATGGTAGCACCTTTTTCACGGAGATACAGGATTTCTTCCTTTAGGATCTTGGTATTTATAGGGTCAAAACCGCTGAATGGTTCATCAAAAATCAAAAGCTTTGGTTCATGTAGCACTGTGGTTACAAACTGTATTTTTTGCTGCATACCTTTCGACAGCTCTTCAACCTTTTTATCCCACCAATCTATTATTTCAAGTTTGGTAAACCATGTTTTCAGCCTTGACATAGCCTCATGTTTGCTCAGTCCCTTCAGGCGGGTGAGGTAAAGAGCCTGCTCGCCGACTTTCATTTTTTTATATAATCCTCTTTCTTCAGGCAGGTAGCCTATTGAGGCAAGGTCGGCTCTGCTTATTTTTTGACCGTCAAGAGTAACTGTTCCACTATCAGGGGCAGTGATCTGGTTGATTATTCTGAGCAGGGTTGTTTTGCCCGCCCCGTTTGGTCCCAGCAGACCGTAAATAGACTGTTTGGGCACTGCCATGCTGACTTTGTCCAGTGCAAGATGATCTTTGTACTGTTTGACTACATTTTCTGTCTGTAATAGTGACATTAGTATTGGTTTATCTTGTTTGATAATAGATCTGTAAAAATAAAAAAAAGAAACAGGTTTACTCAAAATAAGATTTCATACGCTCAAAAAACCCCTTGTCGTCTTTGCCTGGTTTAGGAGTGAATGAATCTGAGTTCATCATTTTTTCAAGTAATTTTTGTTCCTCAGTTGTAGTTTTCTTGGGTATCCATACATTAATATTAACCAGCAGGTCACCTTTGCCATAACCATTTATTTCAGGTAATCCTTTACCTCTTAGCCTTAATATCTTACCGGGCTGTGTCCCCTGGTCTATTTTTATTTTAACCTTGCTTTCTACTGTTGGTATCTCAACATTAGTTCCCAGAATAGCTTCGGGAACACTGATAAAGAGATTATATATAAGGTCTTTTCCTTCCCTTATAAGCTGTGGATGATTTTCTTCATCTATTACAACAATGAGGTCGCCAGGCACACCGCCCCTTCTGGCTGCATTACCTTTGCCGTTTATCGTCATTTGCATTCCTTTGCCCACACCTGCTGGAATATTGATTTTAATTATTTCCTGGGCTTTTACTATTCCTTCACCATAGCAAGCATTGCATTTTTTAGTTATTATTTTACCTTCTCCTCCACAGGTAGGGCATGTAGAAGTACTTTGCATCTGCCCAAGCAGTGTATTGGTAACTCTTGTTACCTGGCCTGAGCCACGACATGTGCTACAGGTAGAATAACTATTACTGTCGGCTGCACCTGATCCACCACATTGTGAGCAGCTTACATATTTATTAACCTTGATTTTCTTTTCAGCGCCTTTTGCTATTTCCTGGAGGTTTAGTTTAACTTTCACTCTCAGGTTGGAACCCTTGTTGACTCTCTGACGTGTTCTTCCTCCTCCAAAACCGCCAAAACCACCTAATCCACCAAAAGCATCACCGAAAATATCACCAAAGGAAGCAAAAATATCCTCCATTGTCATACCTGCACCACCAAACCCGTTCTGTCCGCCAAGACCAGCATGTCCATACTTGTCATATCGTGCCCTCTTATTATCGTCACTAATAACTCGTAAGCTTCGGCGGCCTCCTTAAACTTGTTCTCAGCTTCCTTATCTCCCGGATTTTTGTCGGGATGATATTGGAGAGCTTTCTGCCGGTAAGCTTTCTTTATCTCCTCCTTTGTGGCATTTTTTGATACTCCCAGTACTTCGTAATAATCTCTTTTGCCCATCCTGTATGATATTATTCTCCAACTACTACTTTTGAGTAGCGTATTATCTTGTCATTCAGGTAATACCCCTTCTGGGTGACATCAACCACTCTCCCTTTTTTCTTTTTCTCTTCAGCGGGTATCTTGGTAACAGCTTCATGCAAATCAGTATCGAATTCTTTTCCCATGGCTTCAATCTCTTTTACCCCATTCTGCTTGAGAAAATCTTGCATTTTAGCATAAATAAGGTTTATACCTTCTTTCAAAGCTTTATAGTCTGACACTGTTTCCATAATGCTTATAGACCTGTCAAAATCATCCATAACAGGTAAAAGGCTTGTTAAAACGCTTTCAGCTGCTGATTTGGTAAGTTCAATACGCTCTTTTAATGTTCTTTTGCGATAATTATCAAATTCTGCTGACAGCCGTAAGTATTTATCCTGTAACTCTGCCAGTTTTACCTGTGTTTCAACCTCTTTTGCTTCAGTACTGTCAGTCTCTTTCCTTTTTTCATTCTTATCTTCTGGAGTTGTTCTTTCAGTAGTTATTTTTTCTTCAGTCTCCCCAACAGATTTAGTCTTTTGCTCCTTCTTCTTTCTTTTGTCCTCTTTGTCCTCTTTAACAGCCTGTTGGGCGTTTAACTGCTTGTCCATATCCTCTTCTTTTCCTGTATTTTTTTTTACCATTGATTTTCATTTTGAGTTAATCAGAATGGAAAGTATCAAATAACCTGCCATAAGGCCATTAGGGACAAATTGTCATGATTTACAGATTATCTATTACATATAATGTAGTATTTTCCCATGTACGCAGTCTAACAAAGAAAAAGATTCTAAAAATATAATGAGCGAAATCGTCGGGAAAATATATAAAAGTCAGGGTCTGATTAATAAGGTCTGCTTCTCTTTCTGTAATGTACAGGCTGATAGGGAAGACCTGTTCCAGAAAATGACAGTGATTCCATCGTGGCATATGAAGATAAAAGAAGAAAACCCCGCATTAAAAGACTATTAATATCACTTATTACTGTTTCTTTCTGGTCTTATCCTTTTCCTGCTTCTATTGTTTAGCTGATATTGTATATATCCTGAAACACAACTAATTACTTGCCTGATTAGCAAAAGTATATGTGAGCTGTAGAACTATTTCTCAATTTTACTGTTATTAATGATAAAACGAGTATATCGAGCATTCGAAATTTGAGAATATTTAGGAAGAAACAGCTTATATGGAACTGGAAGTATTTTTTGAAGAGAATAAAAAAGTAAATGCAAAGCTTAACGGGCATATAATACATACCGATCAGCCCAAAATGGCAGGAGGAGATGAATCAGCACCTGAACCATTTAGCCTTTTTCTTGCTTCAATAGGAACCTGTGCGGGTATTTATGTTAAGTCGTTCTGCGATAAGAGGGGCATTGATTCAAGAAATATAAGGATAATTCAACGTCATCGGTTTAATCCGGAAACAAGATTAATTGATAATATAGAACCTGAATCTGTCTTACCGGCTAATTTCCCTGATAAATACCTTCGGAGCTAGTTCATCCGATACATGTTCATAGTGCCTGGCCCTGAGCCTCTTTTTTCAAAGAAGTATTCACCTTCTCCAATATATCCCATCTTGATAAAGACTCTTGTAATGGCGTCAATATTTATACCTTCAGTATCGAATGTTCTGAAAGCTATATGGTCGTTAATTATTTTCTCCCCTTCGTTTTCCAGGAGTTTGTGTATCCGTTCTGCATTTGGATTAAGATTGCTATAGTCGATCCAGAGTTTTTTAAATATGGTTTCAAGGTTCATGATAGAAGTTATTTATTTCATATATAAATATGAAAAAGCCTAAAATATTCAAATGGCTGCTATTGCCTCGATTTCTATAAGCACACCGTAATGGAGCTCTCTGGTTGGCACTACAGCCCGAGCCGGTTTATATTTGCCGAAGAAACTATTGTATACCTCGTTAACCTTAGGCCAATTAGCCATATCTGAAATATATGCAGTGGTCTTTATAATCTTATTCTTATTCGAGCCTGAATCGTTAAGTATGGTTTCAATATTTTCCAGCACCTGCCTTGTTTGCTCCTGTATATCACCTTTAATAAATTCACCTGTGAAGGGATTTACGGGTAGATGTCCTGATACATATATTGTATCATTATATTGAACAGCCTGTGAATAATGGCCCCTGGGTTCAGGGATGTTCGGAGTAAAAAGTTCTTTTATTCGGGGGTCTTTTTTGGACATGGCAGGAAATTGTTGAATTGTTAAATCGTTTAATCGGGATTTCTTACTCTCTCAATCTCTCAATCACTCAGTCACTCAGTCTCTCAATTCTCGCACCCAGGGCATTCAGCCTTCCGTCAATATTTTCATATCCTCTGTCGATCTGTTCAATATTATGTATAACGCTTGTTCCCTCAGCTGACAGTGCTGCAATAAGCAGGGCCACACCTGCCCTTATATCGGGTGAGGTCATTAATGTGCCCCTGAGCATAAATTTCTTTTCAAGTCCTATTACTGTTGCCCGGTGAGGGTCGCAAAGTATTATCTGGGCTCCCATATCAATCAGCTTATCTACAAAGAACAGGCGGCTTTCGAACATTTTCTGATGTATAAGTACTGATCCTTTGGCTTGTGTAGCGACCACAAGGAACACACTTAGAAGGTCAGGTGTTAGCCCGGGCCAAATGGCATCGGATATTGTCATTATAGAACCATCGATATATGTTTCTATTTCATAACATGTTTGTGTGGGTATATAGATATCATCACCTTTTCTTTCAAGTTGTATACCCATTCTCCTGAATGAGTAAGGTATTATGCCCAGGTTATCAAATGAGACATTTGTAATAGTAATTTCTGAACCGGTAAGTGCTGCCATTCCTATAAATGATCCTGTTTCGATCATATCAGGCAGTATATTATGTTCACAACCTGTAAGCATATCGACACCTTCTATTTTGACTAGGTTAGAGCCAATACCTTCGATCTTTGCTCCCATGTTTACCAGCATATGGCAGAGTTGCTGGATATAGGGCTCACAGGCTGCATTATAAATGGTGGTTTTCCCTTTTGCCATGACGGAAGCCATAATTATATTAGCTGTACCGGTAACCGAAGCTTCATCAAGGTGGATATATGCTCCTTTGAGATTTTTTGCTTTTACAGAATAAATTGATTTAGAGGGATCATAATTGAATTGTGCCCCCAGCGCCTGGAAGCCACTGATGTGTGTATCAACCTTCCGTCTTCCTATTTTATCGCCTCCAGGTTTTGGTATGCTGGCCTTTCCAAACCTTGACAGCAAAGGCCCCATTATCATTACCGAGCCTCTCAGAGCTGCGCTCTGTTGTATATATTCAGGTGATTCAAGGTATTCAAGGTTTACTTCTGATGCTTTAAAAGAGTAAGTTCCTTCTTCAGGTTTTTGTATTTCAACTCCAAGATTTTTAATAAGCTCAATCAACCTGTTTACATCACTTATATCAGGTATGTTCTTTATTAAAACTTCCTCATGAGTGAGAAGGGTAGCACAGATAACCTGAAGGGCTTCGTTCTTTGCCCCTTGTGGTTGTATTTTACCATGTAGTTTTTTGCCTCCTTCAACTATGAACTTGCTCATTGTCGTTTCGACTGGTGTTTTTTCCTGTGCTGTTTGTTTTGCTTACCCTGTTGCTTTTTCTTTCTTGGTCCCAGCAAATCTTTAACATCTAGGAGCTTTATCCCTTCAGGAATTTTCAACCTGTTTTCTGATAAGGCCAGAAGATCATTAAGGATAACTTTGTCATTTACCTGGCTGCGATTCCAGGTAGCGGATGATTTTTTCATCTGATTGGCTATAAGTGTTATAAGATAATCTCTCTTATCGCCATCTTCCATTTTACATGCTTCATGGATCATCATCTCTATGATCCTCCCATAGTGCATGTATTTTACGTCATCTTTTTTATAAACAATTGCTTTTGGTTTTTCAAACAGCACTTCCCTGGCAGGTGGGGGGTAGGGTGAATCAATGTCAAGCTCAAAGTCAGCAATGATCATAAGGTGGTCCCATAGTTTATGTTTAACGTCACTTGAGTCCCTGAGGTTGGGATTCAGGTTCCCCATTATCTTTATTACTGACTTTGTAGCAAGTGACCTCTCATCCCTGTCCTTAATGGTTTTCAAATGATCAATCATCTTTTGTACGTTCCTGCCATATTCAGGCAGGGCCATCCTCTTTCTTTGAGTATTATAATCGTGATTCATGAAGATAATTTTCTACAAATCTAATTATTTTTGCTTGTAATACTGCTGGTTATCGTTTTATTATTTACGTAATTCTATCCTTGATAGTGCTTTCATTGCTCTGTCAGAGAAGAAATCACCTGATACAACAAGTGAGAATTGACCTGCCTGTTCATAATTATCTTCATCAATTATCAGTGTCTCAAGACGGTCATTTCTGTTCATAATTTCACTTACAGAGAAAATAGTGTGATAAGCATCAGGTGATGAGGCTATTATATACCCTGTCCTTAGCAGCTCTTGATCAGGTTGACTGTATTCCCAAAGCAGATCAGACAGATAACATCCTTTAAAGGGACTGAGTTGGTGTATACCTCGTCCTCTTCCATAAAATACCATTTCTGATTCCTTTTCAGGCAGTGAGGGGGGTAGCTCTTCCAGTACCACCTGACTATCAGAGAAACCTTGAAGTGTAAGTGTGGGCCAAAATAACCTGTCCATTTCTATTTCAGGAAAATCACCCTGACAGCTGCATACTTCAATACTCACCGGGTTGGTAATATTTCGGCATGTAAGAAGGTCATTGCCTATCACAAGCTTTGATTTTTGTGGAAGGGGATACTGTACATCGGGTGTTTTGTAGGGAACATGCCTGGATACCCTGGTGGTAATTAACTGCAGGTGATGATGCACAGGGTAGAAAATCTTGGCCCAGCTGATAAGAGCATAGGACCCTTCGCTGTTATGCACCTTGACATATAGATCTGTTATTGGGTTAAACTCACTTTTTTTGTCCAGTTCAACATATCCAAGGAGGTCTTCGAGTGAGTAACCATCATAACGATAAGTACCCTTGAACGCAGGTTTTCCATCTTCCGGAAGAACTTCCTTGACAACTACAGACCTTAGCTTAAGCGTACTTAGCATGATCTCCTGCTCTTCTTTTACTTCTCCAAAAACGCGTATGTGATCAGGACTTTCCAGCAATTGTGTATCCTGATTATCAAAAAGCAGATTATTGTTTATATCTCCTGAAAGCCCTGTTAGGGATGCCTGATTATCAATATTGCTCTCAGGGTTTGAACAGCTCGAAAGTATTAAAAAGATTACAAAGATAGATGCTAGTTTGGTTTTCATATTGGATAAGTTATTATTGAATAAAAGAAAATTGCATCAAAGTTATAGAATAGCTATTGGTTAACTGTGATATATATCAGGAATATATTTTTAAAAGGTTACCTTTACAGCTTTAAATTTCAAAGCCGGGAACTATGAGAATTATTACGGGGATATTGCTATTCCTGTTATCCGCTTCACTTTCAGCAACCGATAAATATTCAAGAAATAGCAATATAGATGTTGTTCAATATGAATTTACAATATATTTATCTGATAGTTATGACCTTATAAGAGGGGAAGCAAGACTGAGGATTAACCATACGGGCAGTACTAATAGTATCAACCTGGATCTTGTTGACCTGGGTTCAGATGGTAAGGGTATGAATGTTGAGGAAGTAAGGGTAGATAATAAACCTGTTCACTGGTTACATAATAATAAACGCCTTGAGATTGAACTTGCATCAGTTAAAGATGAGGGAGAAACAACGAATATATTAATACGTTATTATGGTATACCTGCAGATGGCTTAATCATATCAAGCAACAGGTATGGGGACCGCACTTTTTTTGCAGACAACTGGCCCGACAGGGCAAGAAACTGGATACCCTGTATTGATCATCCTTCTGATAAGGCATTTGTTGATTTTATCGTTTATGCCCCTGAGAAATATAAGGTTGTATCAAACGGATACCTCTATGAAGAGAGTGTTCTTCCTGAAGGTATTAAGCTAACCCACTGGAAAGAGGAGATCAGTATACCCACCAAAGTCATGGTAATAGGGGTGGCTAAATTTGCTGTTCAGCTGGCCGGTGAAATAGGAGGGACAGATATCTGGACATACGTATTCCCTGAAGATCGTGAAGCAGGTTTTTCTGATTATTCAGTTGCAGGTGGCCCGTTTACATGGTATAGTGAAAACATAGGACCATATGCATACGAAAAACTTGCCAATGTGCAGTCAAAAACAATGTTTGGTGGTATGGAAAATGCAGGCTGTATTTTTTATTCCGAGAAATCAGTTACCGGTGAAGGACGGGTGGAACGACTTATGGCCCACGAGATTGCACACCAATGGTTCGGAAATTCAGTAACAGAAAAAGACTGGCATCATGTATGGCTCAGCGAGGGTTTTGCTACCTACTTTGCAGCTCTTTACCAGGGCTATAAAGATGGAGAAACAAGACTTAAGGCTATAATGAATATGTCTAGACAGAGAATCATAAGTTCAAATAAAATACATCCTGCACCGGTAATCGATACAACAATTTTTGAATTTATGAAATTACTGAATACAAACTCATATCAAAAGGGTGCTTGGGTTTTACATATGCTCAGGAATGAGCTGGGGGATGATCTTTTCTGGAAGAGCATACAAACATATTATGCCAGGTATCGAAACAGGAATGTTCTTACATCAGACCTTCAGAGAACCATAGAGGATGTTTCAGGACGTGACATGAGCAGGTTTTTCTACCAGTGGTTATACCTGCCAGGTCATCCTGAACTGAAGATAAGCTGGACATATAATAACAGAAGGGGGGAAATAAAGATAAATGTTGAACAGGTACAGGAAGGACATATTTTTGAATTTCCTCTGGTTCTTGAGATAAATGATCGTTCAGGAACCAGATCAGAACAGGTAATGGTAAAACAAAAGGTTCAGTCTTTTACTATTAAATCAGAAAACACCCCTTATGAAATAATACCTGATCCGGAAGTAAGGCTTCTATTTGAAGACATATCCTGAAAAGGGGGTATACTACTTGCTTTTTCTTATATGCCTTTTATTCCTGAAGCGTAATGCACTCCAGTCATCATTGATAGAAACCTGCCTTACAGGTTTAAAACCATATGAATTAACAATATCCCAACCTTTATCCCTGCTTATATCCGACTCATATTTCTTTGAGGNNGTCATCAGCCAGATTATGAATGGTCTGTGGTGCGGTCTCTTTCAGGTCGGATTCATGCTTTATGAATATCAGGCAAAAATCATAAAGGTACTTTGGATCAATCTCTTTATCTACCCTCACTGAAGGCTTCAGCCGATGCAGTTTTTCAACAAACCCATTATTGTTGTTTACAATGCAAATCCTGTCCTGACCCCTGTAATTAAGTTTTTTTAATAAGTATTCCATATTCTACCCCTGCAAAAAATTGCATGACAAAAGTAAGAAATCTTTATTAAATGATATAATATTCTCTTATTTGCTAACATCTGGTAATCTTCTTAACTTTGTATTATCAAAAAAATGGGGTGCCTTAAAAACAGGCTGAGATCATACCCTCTGAACCTGATACGGATAATGCCGTCGTAGGAAAAAGGGAGACCTCATTCTTTTGGTTTTTGGAACACATTAAATCAAAAGAACGATGAAACGGTTAATAATTAATTACTTACTATTATTTTTCATTGCTTTAAATGCTTACCCTCTGGATCAGGAACAAAAATGGATCCTTAGAGGAAAAGTGACGGATGAAAAAGGCAAACCTTTGACAGGGGCTACTGTGATTATTAAGGACACCTATCTTGGAATAACTACAGGCTCAGTAGGAGAATTCATTTTCAAACCCCTGAAGCAAGATATTTATATTCTTGAAGTGTCTTATCTGGGATATGAACCAGTTATGGGCGAAATTAAACTGGACAGGGATGTATACCATGAATTTGAACTAAAAGAAAAAGTAATTTCAGCCGATGAAGTAATGGTTATAGGTAACAGGGCTTCGGAAACAACGCCTGTGGCATACAGCAATCTGGGAAGGGAAAAGATAAAGAAAATAAATACTGGCCAAGACCTTCCTTACCTGCTCTCATCATTACCGTCAATTGTAGAAACATCGGAAGCAGGTGCCGGTCTGGGATATACCAATTTCAGGATCAGGGGCACCGATCCCAGCAGGATAAATATTACAATTGACGGAATACCTATTAATGACCCTGAATCACAGCAGGTTTTCTGGGTTAATATGCCTGACCTGGTATCCTCTGTATCGGATATACAGGTACAGAGGGGTGTTGGTACCTCCAAGAACGGAGCTGCTGCCTTCGGTGCCAGTGTTAATTTCCAGACAGAATTACCTTCCGATGAACCATATGCTGAGATCAGCAGCACGGTGGGTTCTTTCAATACATTTAAAGGAACTCTGAAGCTGGGAACTGGGCTTATTAAAGACAAGTTCAAATTTGACCTCAGATTATCGGGGCTTACAACCGATGGATATATTGATTACAGTGGATCAGATCACAGATCTCTGTTTCTTACAGGTTTGTATAATACTGCTATAGGAACATTCAAAACAAATATTATTCTGGGTGAAGAAATAACAGGTATCAGCTGGTGGGGTGTGCCGGCAGAAGTGCTGGATACAGCAAGAAAATATAACCCTGCCGGTGAATACACCGATTCATTTGGTGTTAAAAGGTATTATGAAGACCAGAAAGATAATTATAACCAGTATCATTTCCAGTTGCTTTATAAGAAATCGCTAGGTGATTACCTAAAACTTAGTGCTGCCTATCATTTTACATATGGTGCCGGTTTTTTCGAACAGTATAAAGAAGATGAAGCTCTATCCGATTATGGCCTTCCTAACTGGATAGCCGGACCTATACTTATTGACAAGGTTGACTTGGTGCGAAGGAAATGGATGCTAAATAATTTTTATGGCGGCATAGCTGATATAAAATATACTAAAAATAATATTAGTTTAAGCTTGGGAACCGGGATAAATAAATATATAGGTGATCACTTCGGAAGGGTTATCTGGATAAGATATGCCGGATGGACAGAGAAGGACTACGAATGGTATTTCAACAGTTCCTCAAAAAGGGAGATGAACATATATGCAAGGTTCGATTACCGGCTTACCAGAAGGCTGAGTGTTTTCGCTGATGTACAGTACCGGAATATTAACTATATTATGGAAGGCGAGGATGATGACATGCTTGATCTGGGTATGGATAAAGAATTTAACTTCTTTAATCCCAAGGGAGGAATGTTTATGAAGATTGATCCGAACCAGGACCTATTCTTTTCCCTGTCAGTAGCAAACAGGGAACCTACCAGGGCAAATTATAAGGATGCTAAAGGAGATCCTGGCGCTATGCCTCAGCCCGAGACACTTTATGATTTTGAAGCAGGTTATAACCTGAATATGTCAAAATTCAGGGCCGGTTTAAATCTTTATTATATGCACTATAAGGATCAGCTGGTACCAACAGGCGAATTAAGTAACGTGGGATATCCTATAATGACCAATGTTGAACAATCGTACAGAACAGGTATTGAATTTTCAACTGCTATAAAACCTGTTGGTTTTATTGAATGGGATTTAAACGCTACTTTAAGCCGTAACAGGATAAGAAACTTTGTGGAGCACTATGTTGATTATATCACTTTAACATCTGAAGAAATTCCTATGACCAAAGAAATTGGGGATGTTAACATTGCCTATTCGCCAGGCATTATTTGTAACAGCGATATTGGCATCTCTCCTTTAAGGGATTTAGATATACATATAATCAGTAAATACGTGGGGAAACAGTACTTCGATAATACAAATAGTGAATCGCGGATTATTAATCCTTATCTTGTAAATAATTTGAGGCTTGATTATATTATCCCTACTAAAGGGATGAAAAATATTGCCCTACAAATGCAGGTTAATAATATTCTTAATTCACTTTATGAAAATAATGCATATGGTGGCAATTACTATATTGACGGTGAGGAATATACCTGGGCATACTACTTCCCCCAGGCAGGGATAAATTATCTTGTAAGGCTGACCGTAAGTTTTTAAGTGTTATGAATTGGCTGTCTGATCACTATATTGAAGTATTCGGTGCTCTTACCGGTATTATTTATGTCATACTTGAGATAAGACAGAGTATATGGCTGTGGCCGCTTGGGCTTATTACCTCGGTTATTTATATATGGGTATTCTTTACCAGTAAGTTTTATGCGGATATGGGACTGCAAACCTACTATGTTTTGATCAGTATTTATGGATGGTACTGGTGGTTGAAGGGAGGGAAAAAGTATAAAAAGGATTCTTTACCCGTGACAAATATTAGCATGAAACTTGCGGCTATTCTTCTTTTTGTTTTTCTGGCACTTTTCGTTCTTATATGGTTTATACTGGTTAAATATACTGATTCACCTATTCCCATAGGTGATGCATTTACCACCGCATTATCAGTAGTGGCCACATGGATGCTGGCACGAAAAATTATTGAACACTGGGTTCTATGGATTATTGCCGACCTTGTTTCAATTGGACTTTATATCTACAAAGGTCTGTTTCCAACTGTTATACTTTTTGCAGTGTATACCGTGATGGCAGTAATTGGATTCAGGGAGTGGAGAAAAACAGTAAATATGGAATACGGGATTACTGAATTAGAAAACCAGGAACGCGAAACTCTAAACACTTAAGATGGAATCTCAAGGAACACCAGTACCCTGCCTTCGTTGAAATTTAGCGTGAAATAATCTCCCAGGCTTTCATTTAGCGTACCCATCCACCAGTTTTCCAATTCCATATTAACCAGGGGATATTTCAGCCCTGAAGACCTGATCTGCATATTCTTGTCAATGGCAAAAACTGAAACCTGCTGGCCGGGCCAGCTGCTGATGGACTTACCTGGTAGCACAGGGATGAAAATTCCGTAATCGGTTACCATCTTTGTTGATAATGATTCTGCGTATTCAGCAAGTAGTNNATATTACCCAGAGTATGGTCTTCTCTTAGACCGGTAGCCCCAAGAATGACAATATCAGTTATACCCTGCTCCATGCAGAATCTGACTGCTTTAGTCAGATCATTTGTTTCCTGGTCATCATAATGTTGCAACCTGTCAGCAAACTTGTTCTTCAGGTTATCCGGGAGAGAGTCAAGATCACCTGCAATAGCCCATGGCTCAAGCCCGTAGTTCACAAGATTGGAAACAGAACCATCGCAGCATACTATACGTTCAGCATTATCGAGGTAACCTAGAGGTAATCCAGTAGATGGAAAACGGCCGTTGGCAAGAATGATAACTGGTTTGGACATGGGATAAAGATAAAAGATAAAAGTA